>DSDE01000453.1 GCA_011049095.1 Fidelibacterota bacterium | reverse complement strand
CAATAACAATGATCAACGTAAAAACAAAGGCCCAGCCCACACTATTTCGAATCGTTTTAGCGGAAATAAATGTAAAGGTCACAGCAATGAGAAAAGATAAAATCAATCGAGCGCCATACCTCTTGATGATAGCATAACTGTCATTATAAATATCAAAACTAATTCTGCTGCTGGCACTGAAAAGCATAATTCCACCAAAAGCAATCAGCGCAATGAGCACCAGGGATAAAAAATGAACCCGCTTTTCCAGCTCTGGATTACAAATCATAGCATTGCCTCCACAAGATTTCTAAAATGCTCGCCCCTTTCCTCAAAGTTTTTATACTGGTCATAACTGGCACAGCCTGGAGAAAGAAGAATAATTTCACCTTTCACCGCTTTTGCTCTCGCATTTTTTATTGCTTGTTTCAGATCTTCAGAATGAGTCACAGGAAAGCCGCTCAATTGCTGCTCAATAATTTCTGCCGCCTCACCGATTGTGTAAACATGTCTGACATACCGGGTCAGGAGCTGAGCCAAACTGGCGAAATCACCATTCTTATCTCGCCCTCCCAAAATCAGATGGATACGCTGTTTAAAACTGCTGATAGCCACTTTGACGGAGTCCACATTGGTTGCCTTGCTGTCATTGTAGTAAGCAATGCCATCCTTTTCTGCAATAAACTCCAGTCGATGGGGAATATTGCGAAAACTTTTCAAGCCATCATCCAAACCATCAAGCTCTTTTAAAAGGGGAATGACAGCCGACAGCGCCGATAAAATATTATAGCGGTTGTGCAAGCCAGGCAGAAAAATATCCGTAGCAGCTATGGAGATGGTTTTTTCACAATACCTGAAGCAAAGTGTATCATTGTCATACCAGGCTACAGCGCCCTCTACGGGCTGCATACTCACAGGATAAATCTTTGCTTTCGTTTTAGCCAATCGCCGAACATTGGCATCATCAATATTCAAAACAGCAATTTTCTCAATATTCTGCTGATTAAATATTGTCATTTTTGATCTGGCATACAATTCAAATGAGGAATAGCGGTCTAGATGATCCGGCGTCAGGTTTAGTAATACGGCACAATGGGGAGAAAACAATGAAATTGTCTCCAGTTGAAAACTGCTACACTCCACGACAAAGAAATCCATTTTTTTGCTTTCCAGTGTCTCGTAAACAGCTTCACTGAAAGGCTTACCGAGATTACCGCAAGCAACGGCGCTTTTACCAGCGGCATTTAGCAGATGGGCAATAAGAGATGTGGTGGTACTCTTTCCATTTGAGCCTGTTATAGCTATAACAGGCGCTGCTGCATACCAAAAAGCCACCTCAATTTCCGAAATCACAGGTATATTTCGTTTTAAGAGCTCCTGTATGACATTTGCTTTCAGAGGAATACCTGGAGAAATTACGGCAAAATCAGCATCATAAACCAGCTCACTATGTCCTCCAAATTCAAATCGGATATTAGCTTCGGTAAATTTCTTCTGCAGCTCCGGTGTAATTTTGACCTGCCCTATAT
>DSDE01000406.1 GCA_011049095.1 Fidelibacterota bacterium | reverse complement strand
TGAAGATATGTGCTCTCTAAAAAACTGTTGGAAACGAATTCGCATCTTGTGAGTGGGCTGCCTTTCACGCAAATGATTATGGGTGTTAACATAATTATCTATGGATCAAATCTGCCATTTACTGCAAGTCTCTGACAGATAGTGATTTAACCTTAGTACCCCGATCGGGAATCGAACCCAAAACCTACGGTTTAGAAGACCGTTGCTCTATCCAGTTGAGCTATCGGGGCAAAAGAGTCGGGGTGAGAGGATTTGAACCTCCGGCTTCCTGCTCCCAAAGCAGGCGCGCTAGCCGAACTGCGCCACACCCCGTAGGTAGAAATTCGGGTGAACGATGGGACTTGAACCCACGACCACTTGGGCCACAACCAAGCGCTCTACCTACTGAGCTACGTCCACCATTTGCCAAAAAGCCGATAATTTTAGCATTATTATTTGTATTTGTCAACCACTTTTCATAAATAGAATCAAGCACTTCTATTTATCAATGGAAAGATTTTTAAATTTGAGACTTTTTCCGGGATAGTTACCAATGATAAGCTGAAACAGAGGAAGGCGTTTTTCTTCTGTGCTCACGCCTTCAAACTGCAGCTCAAGGTTTATGCTCATATCGGCTAAGAATTCCTTATCAATTAATCCTGGGTGAATGGCTAAGGATTTAGCGGCACTGTTTCCAAAGCTGAAAGTGGGATCAAAGGATTGGGAACCATTGGCGGTCATCACCATTGTTTGTGTTTCTTTGCTGTCTTTTCGGCCACGGTTGAGGATGCGCAGATTTTGGTCTTTGCCCGAGATATTGCTTATGGCTATTTGAATTATGATGCTTTCACCGCTGTGCTGGATTCTGACGATGTTGAATTGAAAACCATCTTTTTCTAAACTGAGATTTGAATCTGCTTTCTTTTCAATCGGTTTCGCGGTTTTTTCTGTATTGGGAGCTGATTGAGCTAAAAGCATGGCAATGGTTTCGTCCTTAATGATTTTTGCAGAAGCTACACTCATAACTTTTCCAGTTTCGGCAGATAGCAGCCGGGCATTTACTTTGATGCTGCTGCCCAGATCGCTTATTGTGCCAACTGCAATGGCCTGCACACCTAAAATATTGCCCAATTGTACGGCGGAATTTTCATCTAAGATACCACTGAGATTCAATTGGTGTTCTTCCATTACTTTCTGGAGAAGTGATCGTTCGACTAAGTCAAATTTTCCAGTACGAAAAAGCCTTGTGGTGAGCTCTTCTGCCAGAAATTTTCCGAGAGGTGAAACATTTCCCTCTATATCGGTGAAAGCACTGACTGCCAGCTTGTTTTTACTGCTTTCCTGAAAAGTTTTAATAATCTGGTCTGCCAGAAGCTGCAACTGAGATTCCAGATTTTCTGATGAAGGGGCAGCGGTTTCAGATGTAGAATTACAGCCTGCCATTATCAGTGAAAAAAACAGCAGCAAAATAAAGAAGTAGCTTTTCATTTTATTCTCCTCTCTCACAAATTATCCTTAGCAACTTATAAGTACTTATTATT
>DSDE01000438.1 GCA_011049095.1 Fidelibacterota bacterium | reverse complement strand
TTTTAAACTCAGATATATGACAATCTTCTTGTTATAAAACAAAATTTTTACTTAATTAAGGAATGAAAAATAATGATTCAAGGACAACTGGCGATGCGTGAAGAACACAGCGAAGAGATACTGAGAAATCAATTGGAAATACGACTGCCTTTCGGTTTGCCCGGTTTTGAATCTCTGAGTCGATTTTTAGTAGCCGAGCTTATCGATTTTCCACCATTTCATTTCTTGCAATCTCTTGAAGAACGAGAATTAGGTATGTTGCTCCTTGATATAAATCTTCTGCAGAATGATGAAAGTATTGCATTGATGTGCAGCGAGTTACAGAAAAGAAATATTAAAGCCGATACCCACAAAATATTTCTAATTCTTAAGCTTGTCGCTGAAACTCGGACTTTTACAGCCAATATTCGTGCACCATTTGTGATTGAACCAGAATCATCTACCGCCTCACAGGTTATTCTTGAAAACCAGATGTTGGGCTTTGAGTACCCCTTAGATCCGGATGCCTTCTGATATGGAATGCACTGTATTGAAAATAAAAATTTTCATCAAGCCATGGAGGGCTTATGCTGGTCTTGACAAGAAAAGCCGGTGAAAGCCTGCGGATTGGCAGCAACATCATCATTACGATCCTGGAAACAAGCCCAGGTAGTATAAAAGTCGGTATCAAAGCGCCTCAAGAGGTGCCCGTTCATCGGGAAGAGGTCTATAAAAGAATCCAGGAAGAAAACCGACAGGCCATGAGCCTTAACCTGGACAGCCTCAAATCTTTTAGAAAATAAGTCGATTTTCGGCTTTTTTTCTAAAAATAGTTAATCAAATGGGACTGAGTGTGGCGAAGCCATGGTAGAGGTTTAGAATATTTTGAGTATTAGCATTCAACTTAAAAATAATTATGACTGACCCGAGGATAGTGAAAAAGCTGCCTATTGGAATTCAGACTTTCGAGGATATCAGAAAGGATGATTATGTCTATATTGATAAGACGGCCATAGCTTATGAACTTATCAATCAATACAGATATGTATTTTTATCTCGTCCCCGCCGTTTTGGCAAATCATTGTTTCTGGACACGCTGAAGAATATTTTTGAAGGAAAAAAAGAGCTTTTTGAAGGCTTGGCGATTTATGACAAATGGAACTGGAATGAAAAATACCCGGTCATAAAGATTAGTTGGGATGGTCAATTAAGGGATCTGGCTGGTCTGCAATCTGTGATTATTCATAACTTAGGTATAAATCAGGAAAGATTGGGAATAGAGTGTATTGAAAAAAATAATCCGGCAGTCTGTTTTGCTGAATTAATCAGAAAAGCCTCCCAGAAATACAAGCAAAAAGTGGTGATACTGATCGATGAATATGATCGCCCGATTCTCGAAGTCATCGAAAATACAGAGAAAGCCATTGAAGCCCGTGAATTTTTACGAGGTTTTTACTCGGTAATTAAGGGTTCAGATGAGTACATCCGCTTTACCTTTCTCACGGGTGTCTCAAAATTCTCTAAAGCCTCCATCTTTAGTGGCCTAAATA
>DSDE01000006.1 GCA_011049095.1 Fidelibacterota bacterium | reverse complement strand
GGTCAGATTGAGCGCGAAGTCTGGCACGATACATAGTGTAGAAATCTTCTTTATCTTTTTCACCATTCTTAAAGCTTTGATCAAACCTTGGCCTGATGTGAATATCACCACTGAATTTTATCTCAGCAGCCAAAAACAGTGGAATGAGAACCAATGGCAGCATTTTTATTATCTTTGTCATCTCCTCTTTCTCCTTATTGGTTTGGGGTTAGCAGCAGTTCAAAATACCTGCTGTTTGCTTCTATGTAGCTATCAAGATTTTTCCCGTGGAGGGCTTCCTTAGAAGCAGGCAGTGCATATCCTTTAAATAGCCGTCCAGTCTTATCATCGACCCATTCTTTGGAATTAGCGCCGGCACGATTCATAATAAAATTAAAATTTTCAATACCGCTTTCCAGGAGTGATTTTTTGAGTCTGGCGCCTTCCAGCCGTGAGAGATTATCATCATTCACGATAATATAAATGGCAGCTTTGCTTTCATCTGTCAGCTTCCGCCGCAATCCGTCATAATAGCCATATTGGCTGATGAGCGATTCATAAATGGGGTCCTTTGCATCACCCAAACCCAGCTCTTTTCGTTTTTGGCTAATCTGCCGCCGCATAGCCAGAAGCTTTTCCAGCCAAAAGAGAGATACATCGGGGAACTGGAAAAAGCGCAGCGCCAGGGCAGTTGAAGGCATATCCCAGATAAAGCAATCATAACTAAACTGAGATTGGATTATCTCATAGTACGCTGTAAGCATTGCAAATTCTTCCATTCCCGGTGAATACTTCAGCATTCGTCGGTCAAATTCGTCGGATAAGAACTGGCCAAAAAAATCATCCTGGGCCTCAAGTTTGGAAAAATAACGCTCCAGATAGGCGCTGATGGATATTTCCTGAACCGTCAGCCGCTCAGAAATTGCCACAGGCTCGCTTGTCAGCTCTATTCCCAGAATATCGCCGGTATTGTGGGCCGGGTCCAGCGAGCTGATTAATACATGCTGCCCTTGTAAAGTCAAATATTTTCCTGCCAACAGCGCCACAGTACTCTTTCCAACACCGCCTTTCCCCGTGAAAAAAATTTGTCTCACGCCGCTCATGTCTCCTTTTCCTCCTTAAGAATGGAGTCTGTAATTAACTCTTCGCCGTCAAACAATTGAAAAAACTCCTTTTGAATCTGTGGCAGGAGAGGAAAAAGGAGAGGCGCTGGAGGAGAAGGCCGCCCAAGAAACTGGCCAAAGAGCATAAGGCTAAATTGCCGCTCCAGCTTTGCAAGCTCACTTTCATTTAAATTTTGGCCTGAGCCATCACTTGACAGAAAAGCTGAAGCGCCTATCCTATCTAATATTTTTGAAAAAAAGCCGCTCTTTGTCATTGGCTGTCTATTTCTACTTTCATTAACAAAAACTTAACAAATTTTCTTGATAAATAAGAGAAAAAAAAGAGGCGTTTATGGATTTGCCTGAGGAAAGGCAAGAATAAGCTATTCTCTGGCCTGGTCCAAAACCTTTTACCCCCCCATTGAGGGTCCATATTTCTCGCTCTGATTAAGCT
>DSDE01000278.1 GCA_011049095.1 Fidelibacterota bacterium | reverse complement strand
GAATATCATCGCGAAACTCAAGCCCTGCCATAATCATTCTGGCCACCCAAAAGAAAATAATATCTGGGCCGGTAACGAGATCATCTGTAGGATAATAATAATCTAAGTCCTTGTTTTCTTTAGGCCAATCGAGGGTGCTTAGGGGCCAGAGCCAGGAGCTGAACCAGGTATCGAGGACATCTTCATCCTGTCGAATTTTAGTGCTGCCACATTTGGGGCAAGTTTCCGGGGCGTGAATAAGAGCATCTTCCCAGGCACAGCTCTCACAATAAAAAACCGGTATGCGATGCCCCCACCAAAGCTGCCGGCTGATACACCAATCCCTGACATTCTCAAGCCAATGGTTATAAGTTTTGACCCATCGCTTCGGATGAAACTGGATTTTGCCGCTATTCACCACTTCCAGAGCCGCTTGAGCCAGGGGTTTCATCTTCACAAACCACTGTTCGGAAAGCCGGGGCTCGATAACAACGTCGGCCCGCTCACTATAGCCCACATTATTTGTATAGTTTTCAACTTTCAGCAGCAGACCCAGCTCTTCAAATTTTGCCACTACTTTTTTTCTGGCGGCGTAGCGGTCCAAGCCATCGAAGTCGGCGCCGGCATTTTCATTCATTGTCGCATCATCATTCATTATATTGATAAATTCCAAGCCGTGGCGCATCCCCATCTCATAATCGTTTGGATCGTGAGCAGGGGTCACTTTCACTGCGCCAGTGCCAAATTCCATATCAACATATTCATCTGCTATGACTGGTATCAGCCGCCCGACGATGGGAAGCCGCAGTTTTTTCCCGATAAGGTGGCTGTAGCGATTGTCTTTAGAGTTGACAGCCACGGCAGTATCGCCAAGCATCGTTTCAGGACGAGTTGTGGCAACGACCAGTTTTATTGTAGGATTTTCCTCAAGGGGATACTGAAAATACCAGAGCTTTCCCTGAGACTCTTTATAGACGACCTCTTCGTCGCTGAGGGCAGTGCGGCTGACAGGACACCAGTTTATGATGCGCTTACCCTTATAAATCAAGCCTTTTTTGTACATTCTGACAAAAACTTCCCGCACAGCAGCGCTAAGCCCCTCATCGAGGGTGAAACGCTCTCTTTCCCAGTCGCAACTCACACCAAGCTTTTTTAGCTGCTTGATGATGATGCCGCCATATTTCTCTTTCCAGTCCCATACAAGCTGAACAAATTCTTCACGAGAATAGTCGTGTCTGCTTTTTCCATCTTTGCGCAGTGATTTTTCCACGGCTGTCTGTGTGGCTATTCCGGCGTGATCGGTTCCCGGCAGCCACAGTGTCTCAAAACCTTCCATACGCGCTTTCCGAATGAGAATATCCTGCAGCGTATTGTTTAAAACATGTCCCATCGTGAGCATACCGGTGACATTCGGTGGCGGTATCATAATCGTAAATGGTTTTTTTTCAGAATTAGGCTCAGAGTGAAAGTAATTCTTCTCAATCCAATGCTGATACCATTTTTCTTCACAAAGCTTTGGCTCGTAAATCTTAGGCAGTTCCTTCATTTAATCCTCCGAT
>DSDE01000136.1 GCA_011049095.1 Fidelibacterota bacterium | reverse complement strand
TTTGCCGAAGAATATCCCGAATTTCGCCTGATGCTCGTCTCAAATGAAAGCTGGCCCCGGCAACACGAAAATATCACTATTCTGCCCTGGAAAGATTTTCTGTATCAATTATGGAAAGGTGAGTTGATTTCTATGGGTGATTTGTGACTGCCTGCCCTGTAAAATGTCAGCATTTTTGCACAAATCATTTTTGTAATTTTTATTTGCTCGCCTATTTCACCGGGATGATTGTTGATTGAAGAATTTGATGCGGTGTACTCCGGTCGCCGAGTGATTTCAGAGCGAAGCGAAGAAATCGTTTCGAGGTGCCCGGTGGGCGATGTCCGGCGGAAGACTTAGGATTAAAAATTCCTTGATATCAATAGCGCTGCTTCAGTATATTCTGATAAGATGAAGTGGAGCTAAGAATTATCATGTATCAGCGAAAGCAAATTTTCAAAAATTCTGAAGAAGAGAGTCTCTTTTTATGGGGCGCACGTCAATCGGGGAAGACAACATTGCTCAAGGAGAAATTTCCTGATGCGCTTTTTATAGACCTGCTTCTATCCAATGAATATGAGCAGCTTTTAAGAAATCCCTCCCTTCTGAGAGAGCGGGTCCTCGCCTTCCCAAAAGAAAAAGTCATTGTGATTGATGAAGTTCAGCGCCTGCCAAATTTGCTCAATGAAGTGCACTGGCTTATCGAAAACCGCGGAAATCTTTTCATTCTCTGCGGCTCGTCACCCAGAAAAATCATCCATTCAGGGGAAAATCTTTTGGGCGGACGGGCGCTTCGTTATCATCTCTATCCCCTGGTCAGCGCAGAAATCAATGACTTCGACCTAGCGCGCGCCATCAATCAGGGAACACTGCCAAGGCATTATCTGAGCAACATTCCGGCAAAACTCACTTCCGCCTACATCGGAAATTATCTGAAAGATGAAATTCTGGCGGAAGCACGGATACGGAATATTGCCGCTTTTTCGTCTTTTTTTGAAGCTGCCGCTTTTTCCAACGGCAAAATCGTCAATTACCAAAATATCGCTTCCGACTGCGGCGTGTCTGCCAAGACAGTCAAGGACTATTTCACCATTCTCCAGGAGACCCTCATCGGACATTTTGTGCCCAGCTTTCAAAAACGTCCCAAACGCCGAGTCATCCTGGCGCCAAAATTCTATTTCTTTGATTTGGGCATCACCAATTACCTGCTCAAGAGGGGGACAATTTCTATGGAAGGCGAACTTTTTGGAAAAGCATTTGAGCATTTTATCTTTCTAGAATTGCTCGCCCACAGCAGCTATTCGGACCTTCACTATCCAATTTACTATTGGCGGACTGCCAGCGGTCTGGAAGTCGATTTTATCATCGGAAATCAAATTGCGCTGGAAGTGAAAGGTAAAAAGAATATCACGGCTAAAGACCTAAAAAACCTAAAGCAATTTGCCGAAGAATATCCCGAATTTCGCCTGATGCTCGTCTCAAATGAAAGCTGGCCCCGGCAACACGAAAATATCACTATTCTGCCCTGGAAAGATTTTCTGTATCAATTATGGAAAGGTGAG
>DSDE01000153.1 GCA_011049095.1 Fidelibacterota bacterium | reverse complement strand
ATTTTGCATAAAAGCTAATGAAAAAGCGCGATACAGAATGTGCTCTCTAAAAGTTCAGGATAATCAGACCCTGAGCAGGCAATTTGTCCCTGGCTGATGACGCCAATGGTCTGCTTGTTAAAAAAATGTTTTTCCAGGCTTTTGGCAGGCAATTTCTTTAATCTCAGGGCACAATCAAAAAAGAGAGATAATCGTACCTGCTTTTCACCCATTTCATCTTTTGCCTTGAGAAGGGCCAGGGGGGCGGCTGCTTCCATACTGTGGAGATTCTCTTGCATCAGATAGACAAAATTGCCAGCCGGCAGAGGGTATTTCAAATTTATTTGCCCAGTTTCACTGTCATAATCACCGGTTCGTATCAGTTTCTCACCCCCAATCTTACTGATTCCAAATACATACGATTGCTGGTGAGATAGTTCTGAGACAGAAAAGGAGCTTAGACGGGCAGAATCCTCTTCTGGAATATCTTCTTCCAGGACATCAGAGAGTGGGCGCCAGTCCAGCTCTATCAAATTATTATGCTGCATCTGGGTGACCTGAAAAGGTCCGCGGCAGCTTTCCCAGCCATGCCGCTTTTCAATCACCCCCTGAACGGGAAGCATTGCCATAAGAATGCCATCTTTTTTGAGCCCGCCAGATGTGATAAGAGACGGTCTTTCCAAAAATCCCGTTCCACCTCCGAAATAGTAATTTTCAGCGCCATAGTAGTTGTAAATCATTTCAAACCAACCATCAAAAGTCTGGAAAACATTATCGTAGAATAGAAATAATGTGCCCTGGCTTTCTTTTTCTAACAAGCACTCCTCTTGCAGCTTGTTTGAAGAATTATACTCTGAAATGCTGTAATAAGTGCATTTTACCTGGTATGGCAACAGAATTATTATAGTACCGTGCTTTTTTCTTTCATTATCAATAAAGATTTCAGGAAAAATGGCGCCCCAGATTGGCAATGGGGAGCGGGGACAAAAATTATCGAGAAGCGTCAACTCCTCATCGGAAAGCCCTGCTGCCAGGATGAGAAGCGAATAAGATTCAGGCTGTGATTTAATAAAAGTCTTGATCTCGGATAAGGCAGTGTCTGTAAGTATCTCAATAAAAAAATGCTTCATTAGTTCGCTTTCGTTCATAGGGATAAATTTACTCTTTCAAAAAGAAATTAACCAAACGAAAGATAGCAGATTTTAAATTAATCTTAAGAAAAGCTTTGTGAGTGCGGAAGGAATCGAACCTTCGACCAATGCCTTAAAAGGGCACTGCTCTACCAGCTGAGCTACGCACCCAATTGACAAAAAGCCTGCAAATATAAAAGAAAAAATCGTAGCTGTCAAATATTAAAATGAATAACTGCTAATTTTATCAAAAATATAGCCGCCTTTGACCGCGCCCCAAAGCTGCTCACCCTCAGAGTTGAAACCACGGTCCCAGCTAATCAGTCGAGATGGTGTAATTGTTACTTCGGATGTGGCATAGGCAGCGCCCCGCAGGGAACCGCCGCATTGCCTGGCTTTGGTGTTGCCGATAAATGTGCTGTCATTGCTCATAGT
>DSDE01000004.1 GCA_011049095.1 Fidelibacterota bacterium | reverse complement strand
GGCTTTGTATCCTAGGGCCTTGTCGATTTCCAGTGCATCCAGTATGGGTTTGCTGCAGACTCTGTAACTAATTTGCTGATTGTTTTTCCCTTTCATGAAAATAGTCGCCGCTTTCTGGGTATTCATGATTCTCACGATCTCTTTCCAGTTGTGCTTGCTGCCGGCTTTTTTTACCGATGCGGTAACTTTCGCACAAATTGCAATAGAGATATTCATTGCCGTTACGCTTGTCAATTTTACGGTCACTTTTCAAAAACATTATCGCCTCCCCAGTGTTTTGCAAAGATTTTCGCATCCAGAATAAAGCATAGACCAGCCTGATTTGCATTGTGACTTGATAATACGAGTTTCTGTGTTTTGCTCATCTATGAGAATAGATGGAATCCCTCCGTCAATGGAAAGCGCTATAATTTATACTTCGGAACAACAATTAGATTTTTAAAATCAAAGTTATTAATAAACAATGCCTTATAGGACATATGCTTCAAAAATTAGCATATTTTATTGATTTTTGAGGGATTTTTGCTCAACTTGGGTTAACAAGTGGTACACTTTTCACGACCGAAAATGGTACACTTCTAAAAGACCGTTGACACCCCTTTTCGTGGTTATGTAATTTAGGGTCTATTTCAGTGCTTTGGCCATAATACGGTAGGCTCGTTTCACAAATTCATTTTGATCTACGGCGAGTCCGGCCATCATATAAGCATTGTCAATCATCTGTTGGATATATTCTGAAAGCTCTGAATCATCCGCGTTATTGGATTTCTTTCTGGCCAGCTCTTGTATCAGCTCGTGATGGGGGTTGATTTCCAGAATCTTTTTTCCGACAGAGTACATTTCCCCTTTGGCGGACTGGAGAATTTTCTGCATCTGGGTGGTCATCATATCATCGGAATTTACCAAAATTGCCGGAGAATCCACCAACCGCTCACTGAGAATCACATCTTCCAGCTTGGCCTCATTGCTCTCTTTGATCCACTTGGCTAGCTTTTTCACCTCTTTTTCGGTGGCTTTTTCACTCTTCTCGGTCTTGTCCTTTTTCTTAGATTTCATCTTGAGTTTGGACTGATCCGCGGAAACCAGTTTCTTGCCGCTGAATTCCCGCAGGCTGGTCATCACGAAATCATCAATAGCTTCATAGAGGAAAAGCACTTCCACATCATTGCTCTTGAAGGTTTCCAGATAGGGACTATTTTCAAGAGAGGCGCGGGATGTTCCGCTGAGGTAGTAAATCTCATTTTGCTCCTTTTCCATCCGGGAAATATACTCATCAAGCGTCGTAAGCTTATCTTTCTCAGTCTTGGTGGATTCAAAACGAAGCAGTTTGGCCAGTTCTTCTTTATTTTCCCAGTCGCTGTTGGCTCCCTCTTTGAGAAACATGTGGAATTTTTTGTAGAATTCCAGATATTTCTCAGGGTCGTCCTTAGCTTTATCCTGGAGAAAACTAATGATACGTTTCGTGAGGAATTTCCCCAGCTTGCCAACGATGCGATTATCCTGCAGGGTTTCGCGGCTGATATTGAGCGGCAGGTCTTCGCTGTCCACAATGCCTTTTACAAAGCGCATATATTC
>DSDE01000274.1 GCA_011049095.1 Fidelibacterota bacterium | reverse complement strand
GCTTTAAAAATATTTAGATAGATATCTTCATAATCCTCGCCACTATAATCCAGGGCATTGTCATTCAGCAGCAGACTTGTAGCAATTTTTGAAATACTGGCGGTAAAGAGCTCCTCAATGGCATATTCGGCTTTTTGCAGAAATTCATTGCTCTTTTCAAAATTACCGGCATAATGATGAAGCATTCCCAAATCAAGGTAGTAAAGTACCCGGTCTTTGGCTTTGTATTCTTTCTCTTTCGCTGCTTCAAGCTGGGATATGACTGCCTGATAATCACCACGAAGCAGCATATCATCGGTATTGGCAAACTGCTCAGTGCTGGTTTGTGTGGAAGCACAGGCCGTCATAATTATCAAAATCAGGGCATATTGCAGAATCTTTATTCCTTTGACAGACGGCATACTGTTTACCATGATGCTTTCCTCTGCTGAACAATTTTTTTGATCTCTTTACTGCCAAGCCATACTTTTTCATTGCTTTCAATATTGATCAGCTCCATATCAATCTGATAAAACTTTGCCTGTTTTCCACCAACGGCATCTACATACATCGTAATGCTTCCGCTGAGCATATAGTCTGCAGCCGCCTCATTGGCCAGCCGTTTTGCACTTTCTTCTGATGCAAAACTCTGCTGATCCATCCGTTCATCACGAACAATATCTCTCTCGGAAGCGCTGGCTACAAAACTCACACGACCGCTGTTTACCAGCTCTCGTTCGATATCTTTGATGAATCCACTAGTCTTGATGTGCTCCATCGAATCTTTTAACCTTACCTTACCGACGATAACCCGCGGTTTCGCTCCATTTTCATCGACAAAATTAGGCAGCCAGCCGGCGGACAACAAATCACTCACCATTTGCTCAGCCACCAAACGGCTGTCAGTATCATTCCAGCGCCCTGATAAATCAGTCTGCGTGTCGGCTGCAACCCTGGTTGTTGCAGTTGAAGATGCGCCACATCCGGCAGCAATCAAACTAAAAGCCAACAGCATCGAAATTACAATGGTCTTTCCATTCATCATTTTTTTCTCCTTATTTCCCATAGAAGAAATATAAGAATCTTATTGACGATAGGAAACAGGAATATTGATGATATGAGCTGTATCATCTCGGGAATGAGCTTTAGCTTGCAGAAATTCGACTCTAATATTAAGATAGGCCATCACATCAAATCTCCCATAGCTTCTGCTTTTTGCATCACTGCTGTCCTAAATAATCTGGAGTGCGATGGTCAAGCAATTAGTTACTATCAGTTACAAAAGAAAATTGTGTATTTCTTAGTGGAACCCTAAGAAGAACATCTGGTATTCTCATACTATTTCATCTTAATTTGGCTTGATCCGTCAGGGGACGGACAGGTCCAAATTAATCAACACTTCGACTCCGCTCAGTGACTGCACTTCGACCGTCAACTGACGGATCAGTGACCGGGGCTGTCACAAATTCGGGGAAGATTCTGCCTGCAGGCGGGAGACGTGGAAAGCGAGATTTGTGATAGACTATACAGTTGTACAAGCTAAAATAATTATTGTAGGCTTCCGTTTTGTGCTCCTCATCGCGCCACGTCTCTTTT
>DSDE01000223.1 GCA_011049095.1 Fidelibacterota bacterium | reverse complement strand
CTAGTGAACTTTAAAAGTAAAAGGAGAAAAGATGAAAATTCTGGTTTCACTTCTGGTTATTGGAATATTAAGCTTCAGTTGCGGCAGCAAAGAACTAACAGTTGATGAGCCTGAGCCAGTCGCCACCCAGCCTGCCGAGCAGCCTGCAGAAAGCCCGCAGCCAGCTCCTGTCCAGCCTGTCACAGAAGTAACTCAAGAGGAAAAACCTGAACCACCGGCAAGCATAGCTGACGTCACGCCAGAACCAGCCAAAGCAGCCGCTGCTTCCCTCCAGGACAGCATTGATGTGATGTATATGATCAAGCCTAATGATTATCTTGTCAAGATTGCCATCAATGAGTACGGTCGTCCGACAATGTGGCGTAAAATATGGAATTGGAATTATGAAGTGATCGGCGATAACCCTAACTTAATCTATCCCTATCGTGAATTGGCTCTAAAGAAACCTATCGAATACGCCAATAAGGTGGAATTTAGCTGGTATGATTATACCGTTCGAAAAGATGACACCCTTTGGAGTATCGCAAAAAAGGAATATGACAATAATCTTGCTTGGATTGTCATTCTTCGCGACAACTATGACGAAATAGGCGATAGCTATAACACACTTCGGGAAAACACAACACTAAAACTTCGCACAAAACTCTATTAACGGATTTTAATGTAAGAGGAAAAAATCGAAATAGGTCTGTATTTGCAGACCTGTTTCTGTTTTTGAGGGTTCTCTGTTAAAATTCACCAATGTTTGCAAGAGCTATAAGGGAACAAAGGCCATTGATGGCCTGAGCATGAACATTCCCCAAGGCTCAGTTTTTGGCCTTTTAGGCCCCAATGGGGCTGGCAAGACAACAACGATTCGAATGATACTGAATATTATCATTCCAGACAGCGGAAAAATTCAGTTTATGGGTGGACTTAATGCTTCTCAGATGCGGCAAAAAATCGCTTACCTTCCCGAAGAGCGGGGACTCTATCAAAAGTCCAAGGTATCAGAGGTCCTGAATTTTTTTGGTGGCTTAAAAGGTTTAAGGAAGCCGATTCTCAGTAATCAGATCAGTTATTGGCTTGCTCGACTCAATATTTCACAGTATTCAGAACGCACCATATTTGAGCTTTCTAAGGGAAATCAACAGAAAGTTCAGTTTGCAGCCACCGTGCTGAGTGATCCGCAGTTGCTTATTCTGGATGAGCCCTTTACGGGCCTTGATCCCATCAATCAAAGACTGCTGAAAGAAATCATAAAAGAATTGCAGGAAAAAGGGTGCAGTATAATCCTCAGCACGCATCAGATGGAACAGGTAGAGCAGCTTTGCAGCCATATCAGCCTGCTTAATCTTGGCAAACAAGTCTTATACGGCCCCCTGAAGGACATAAAAAATCAATACGGGCAGAAACGGATTCAGATAAGATTTAACAATGGACCTGAAATTTTTCCTGAAACACTGCTAAAAGAGCAGACCTATCGTCAAGGGGAGCTTCAGGGATTATTGCCAGATGACATTAAAAGCTCAGAATTCATCAGAACTATCTCTAATCATTATGAACTGGAAAGCTTTAGCCAATATCAACCCAGTTT
>DSDE01000083.1 GCA_011049095.1 Fidelibacterota bacterium | reverse complement strand
GGCTGTGACTATCTCATTGCCAATGGTATGGGTTTCAGCGCCAGAGAAGCAGCCACTTCCGCCGGCATCAAGGTCATCAATACCAGCGAAACCAATATCGAAATGGCGCTTCATCTTTTTCTGGCCGGACAGATAGAAAACAACGGACGGCTTGTTCATTAATGGGTACATGGCTAATCAATCGTCTCTGGCTGCCCCTCATTGCGCTTCTCAAGCAGGGCATCACACCGGAAAAGCTGGCCCTGACAGTGGCTTTGGGTGCGCTTCTCGGCACTATCCCAGTTCTGGGGACAACCACCTTTCTCTGTACGGTAGCAGCCCTCTCACTGCGGCTCAATCTGCCAGCCATTCATCTGGTCAATTATGCTGTCTATCCTCTGCAGCTCGCATTTTTCATTCCCTTTATCAAAATCGGCTCCGCTATTATCAGCGGCCCCGAGATCACCGTCACCATCGCTGAAATTATTCGCCTGGCCAATGAAAATTTCTTTCAGATGGTACACACCCTCTGGCTGGCCAATCTCTTCGGGGTTATCGTCTGGTTGGCAGCCGGCATCCCCGTCGCGTTTCTGATCTATGCTATTTTTCTCTATCTCTTCAAGAGAACGCTAAAAAACAATTCAAATGAAATTTTAAAAGATCCCAGTATCAGCTCAGAGGTAAAAAGCAAGACCACATAGATATCTACACGTGGCATACGAAGATTCGTGCAGAGACACTTGGCGGTATCTATCTTAGTTTTCTAAACATCACTTCGAACCATCGTAGTAATAACCCTGCACCACTATATGGAGCTGTATGTGCTTTAAATTGGCGAATGGTCTTGTGAGTTCATCTTGATGGAGAGAAAATTACGCAATATTTCCTCGCCGGCCTTGCCTGATTTCTCGGGGTGAAACTGGACTGCAAAATAATTCTCCTTTTGGATGGCGGCGCTAAAGGGGAGAATGTAGTGGCTTTCTCCACAGGTTTCAGGGAGGATTTCCGCGTAATAGCTGTGTACGAAATAGAGATTAGCTCCATCGGGGATATTCTCAAAAAGCGGGCCTTTCAGTTTGTGAATCTGATTCCAGCCCATATGAGGCACTTTTTCGCTTGGTGGAAATCGTTTCACATTCGCTTCAAAAATTCCTATACCCAGGCTGTCATTCTCTTCACTGTGGCGGCAAAATAGCTGCAAACCGAGACAGATGCCCAAAACAGGCTGCGTGAGATTGCGAATAATCTCCAGAAGCCTTGTTTCTCGCAGATATTTCATTGCCGAAGCCATTTCGCCTACACCAGGGAAAATGACTTTGTCGGCATTTTGGATAATCTGCGGCTCATTGCTGACAATGGCTTTTACTTTTAGTCTATTTAATGCTGCCTGGACTGAGAAGAGATTTCCCGCATTGTATTCGATAATGACAACTTTCATAAGCTCCCCTTGGTGCTGGACATTTTAGAATAGTGAGGGTCCCGGCCAATCGCCTGGCGAATACTGCGGGCTACAGCTTTGAAAACCGCTTCAATCTGATGATGCTCATTTTTTCCTGAAAAGCGAATGCTCAGATTTGCGCCGGCGCTTTGGGCAAAACTATAGAAAAAGTGT
>DSDE01000100.1 GCA_011049095.1 Fidelibacterota bacterium | reverse complement strand
TAAGAATATTTTTTACCAGCGTGAAATTTCCATTGATATTGGTGATGGGGTTGTCAACATCCTGAAGGACAATTCGACCATTTTTCACTTGTACACGTCCATTTCGAATTGGTTTTTCCAGTGTGCCGGTCATTTCAAATTCTGTATAAAAATCTCCCTGTATAGATTCAGCAATAGTCAGATATGGGGAAAGATAGACAAGGTTTTTATCGCTGCCGCGCAGGTTCAGCATCAGTCGTTTGTTTTGGGGCAATCTATCTTCAACAGGCATCAATGAAAGGTTCAAGGGTAAAAAACCATTCCCCTCATAAAGGATATTATTTCCGCTGATGCGCATATCCTGAAATTGTATCTGCTCATTGCCATAGAGGATTTTCCCAGTTATTCTTTCAAAATAGAGTTCATCAACGATGGTGCTGTCGATGCCAATTTCTGCTGTCAAACGTGGAGCAGCGTATGTGCCATTCATTTGAGCAAAAACAGCGGCCTTGGCATTCAATTTTAGAGGTATATCCATTTTAGAAAGCAAAGGGCCGAGCCATAAGCCATGTGTAGCAATATTCAAAAACAGACTGTCATCTGGGAAATAACGAAAATTTGGCTCTTCCAAAAAGTTGAGCGATAGCGGAAAATGTCCACTGAGATTTGTATATGCCAAAGAGTCTAGCAAGGTATTGGCCTCTTCCAGGTGTAAGAGCCCGTTTTCAAATCTGCATTTAAGGGAAAGCTCCTTGAACTTGATGGCAGCGGCTCTGCCATCATTAATCACTGCATCCACAGAAAAAACCGGTTGATGCAGTGCTCCGGAAAAGAGAATCCTGGCTGAGATAAGCCCCTGGATGGGCGCATTTTGGGCAAGATTTTCAAAGATTTTTCCGGCAGAAATATTGACAATTTGTAAATCAGCATCTATTTCAAATTTTGGTGTCCAGCTCAGAACCATTGAGATTTCTCCATCATTGATTGAGAAAACAGCAGGTGACACCGCAGCACCGCTGGTAAGTCCAATAAGATCAAAAGGAGATTGAAGCCTGATTTTGTTTTTTCCAATATCGGCAGCAAAAGCTGAAATGAGCAACTCATCATAATTTACCATTTTTGCAGAAAGCTCAAAACGATCACGATCATTCTTGCCACTTAGGCTATTTATTTCAAAATGTTCACCATTTATAGACCCATTGGCCCAAATATTATTTAGCCGATAATCATTTACGGTGAAGTCTGTGCAGCGAAGATACCATTCGCCCTGAGCATTGGCAGTCAACTCTTCAATGCTTACAAGTGTGTGTAATTCTTCTATGTGGAAATTATCTCGTTTAAGTCCGCCAAGGGTCGCGTTTAGAGTCAGCCTGGGTGAAAGAATTGGGCCGCTGATTCTGGCGCTGATTCGCAAAGTATCACTCGATATTCTCAAACTATCAAGAATTTTATTCTTAGGCTTGCCATTTACTAAGAGCTGAAATGAGCTATTTTGCAGCGAGTCTATGCCACCTAACAAATAAGCTTTTAATCCGCTGCTTTCAAAAGTCAAAGGGCTGCTCAGCGCAAGGGATTTCTCTGAATAAATTGCTGATCCAGATAGTGTTTGAAG
>DSDE01000255.1 GCA_011049095.1 Fidelibacterota bacterium | reverse complement strand
TGATAAACCGTCTAATTGGTAAAATAATAATCGGCTTACATACGGTTTTATGAATCAGGTTTATCCAAAGTTCATTTTAATAATTGGCTTAATCTCCTCTTTGCCCCACAAGCTTGTAATCCGTGCTTTTTTCTTGAAAAATGGCGAATTTTACGTGTGAAAGGGGGATGGCAATGAGACTTGGACAAAATTTGAAAATTGACTTAACAGCGGACCAGCGTGATGCTCTGGCAGCGCTGGAAGCTTTTCTTTTGGGAAATGAGCAATTTTTCCTGCTGAAAGGATATGCCGGCGCCGGAAAGACCTTTCTCTTGGGATTACTGGCAAAGTATCTTTCTTCACAAAATCGTCCCTTTCGCCTTATGGCTCCCACCGGTCGGGCTGCTATGATTCTCCAGCAAAAAACCGCCTGCAATGCCGCCACCATCCATAAAAGCATCTACAATTATGATGACATTGAAGACCGGGAAGAAAAAGATTTTAAAATCTATTTCAAACTGCGCCAAAATAATAATAGCGAAGGCGCCATTTACATCGTTGATGAAGCATCCATGCTCTCGGATATTTACAATGAAGAAGATTTTCTCCAATTTGGCAGCGGCTTTCTGCTGACAGACCTGATTCGCTATATCAGTCCCGCCCATCGCCGGCATTCAAAAATCATCTTTTGCGGCGACAATGCTCAGCTTCCACCCATAGGAATGAACTTCTCTCCTGCTTTGAATGAGACCTATCTGCAAAACAAATTTGGCTTGAAGGGGCTGGGAAAAACCTTGAAAAATGTTGTGCGGCAAAAGCAAAGCAGCGCCATTTTGAAGACTGCCAACCAGATGCACGCCCAAATTGATGCCAAAAGATTCAATGAAATCCATTTGGAAACAGGCACCGGCGAAATTAAAAGGTTTGAGGCCCACGATTTTTTTCGGGAATATATCCGCCGCAGTCAGTCAAAACCCAATCCTATGCAAATTGCCATTGCTTACACCAATAAGCAGGTTTGGGATTTGAACCGTATGTTTCGGGAAACTTATTTCCCCGGAAAAGCTTCGATTCAGCCCGGCGATTTGCTTATCATTAACCGCAACCGTTATGACGAAGATATTGAGCTCCTTAATGGACTCTTTGTTGAAGTTTTGGAAATTGAAGAGGATCTGGAGAAGAAACAGATTTCCTTTAAAAAGCGGGGAAAAGAAAAAGCTTATGTGGAAATCAGCTTTCGGACCATCCTGTTTCGACTCTTAGGCCATAGCTACACGGAACCAATAAAATGCAAGATTATTGACAGCCTTCTCCACAGCGATGCGCCGCGGCTCAGTGAAGATGAACAGCGGGGGCTTTATATTGATTTTCTTAATCGTATGCGGGAAAAAGACATCAAACCTAAAACCCAGGTGTTTAAAGAAATGCTGAAAACAGACCTGTGGTTTAATGCGCTGCAAGTTAAATTTGGCTATGCTATCACCTGCCATAAAGCACAGGGCGGCGAATGGAATGATGTCTTTGTGGACTTTCGAGCTATGAAAGGCAGGCTTACAGAATCTTATTTTCGTTGGGCTTATACGGCTATGACCCGTACTCAGGAGAAGCTCTTTGC
>DSDE01000174.1 GCA_011049095.1 Fidelibacterota bacterium | reverse complement strand
GTGCTGAAGGGCTGGAGCTGACGCTTGAAATGGTTGGCCAGGAAACTGAGGCTACCATCTTTCTTCACTAGCAAAAGCGCCATCTGTACGGTGTCAATGACCCCGGGTGTATTATTTGTTACAACTGTGCGAAAGGTGCTGCCAGTATCTACGACAAGCTGATATGAGCTAAAATACTTTTCAATTTCACTTTGGTAAGATGCATCAATGTTCACGCCAGTTGTATCATTTATTTTTAAAGTGTCCGCAACGCTGTCCCAGATTGCTTTGAGGATGATGGAATCGCCCGACATCGGGTTGTAAGGGTCAGGTATGATAATTTCTCTTGGAATATCAGCGCTATATGGGCCAATGGACTGTGATAGGGGCGGCAGGTCAATGGTATTTAGGCTATGACTGAAGCTGAAAGGTGTGGCGCATGTTGGAACGTAAAAATTTTCTTTGCCCAAAGTAACAGTCCCCAGGCTGTCACCAAATTGAATGAACATTGAATCTCCTGATATCTGGATGTGGGAGTCGCTGCTTGCGAGGTCAGAAACAGGATATCTATTATTCAGCAGGGGAATGTTTAGTGTCGTATGCCAGCGGGGCGCTTTTAGTTTGCTTGGCAACTCTAAATCGCAGCTTCCTAAAAACGGAATAATAATCAAAAAAGGCAGCCAATAATACACATTTTCTTTAAAAATTTGCCATCTGTATTTTTGCTGTTTTCTCATTTATTGGCTATTTTGTGAAGGTCTGCATTTTTTATTTAGTCTGATAATAATTTCCATAATGGAACTTAGGGAGATCTAGTGAAATAATCAACCCATTTCCACATCGGAAAAATCGCTGATATTAAGGGTTTTAACGGAGCCCTTCACAGTGGCATTGCTGCCGATGATTGTTTGTGAAGCCACGAGGTTTTCCACGTAGGCATAATCATCTACGATGGTGTGAGAAAGACGGCTATCTTTAATCTTGGCGTGCTCGGCAATGGTTACATTTGGCCCGAGGACGCAATTTTCCACGAGCGCTTCCTGCCCGACAAAAACTGGGGCGATAAGGATTGAGTTTTTAACTTCTCCCTGTATGATTTTGCTTTCTCCCAAGAGGTAGGCATTGGTGCTTAAAAGGGTCTCCTTTTTACCACAGTCATGCCAATTATCAATGGGTTTTGCCCGAAAAATTTCACCTTTTTCCATCATCAAGCGCAGAGCATCTGTAAGCTGGAATTCATTGCGGGTGCGTATCTCTTTATGCATCAGCTCGGTAATGGCTTCCCGCAGTTTGTTCTGGCTTTGTATCATATAAATTCCTGAGATTGCCAGATTGCTTTTCGGGTTTTGGGGTTTCTCTTCCATGCCGATAATGTGATAATTATCATCAATTTCCACAATGCCAAATCGCTGAGGATCAGCAACTTCTGCAACACCAAGCAGGTTTTCTGTGCTTTGCAGAAATGCGCCAAAATCACTCTCGATGATGGTGTCGCCTAAAATAATCAGCGCTGGCTCATCAATTGGCTCCAGGCCAAAAAGAACGGCATGACCCAGCCCCAGCATCTTTTTCTGGGCAGGGAATCGCATAGGTATTGTGTAGCGTTTGGTAAAATAATCAATAAT
>DSDE01000516.1 GCA_011049095.1 Fidelibacterota bacterium | reverse complement strand
TTATAATTTCCCTTAATTCATTACTTTAAATATATTTGCTAAATCGCTTTATTACAATAACAAAATTATGATTAAGCCAGCTTTTCTCTTGCATGTTTCCCAAAGCTAATCTTATATTCAAAAAGCTTGAAAAGGTGACTATATAATTGATAAACAACACACTAACAAAAAGAGAGGAGAGAGAATGAAGGCGCTGCGTCTCCTGCTCCTCGGATGGCTCATTCCGACTCTGCTCTGTTCCGCCCCTGTCTGGAAAATGGAAAAGAATAGTTTTCGTGCTGAGAAATGGGAACTCCTGCCTGCAAAAAATGAATCTGAGCCACTGAAAGCCATATTCTTACTGCAGCCAACAGGACGAACAGGCCGCTCAACTATAACAATTTACGCACTGCCTGAAAAAGGTGATCCTGTGATTGTCTGGCAATATACCATTCCGCCGGACGTGCCGGCACGAATCACTGATTTTGCCATTACAGACATAAATCAGGATCAAGTCAGAGAGCTGATCATCATTACAGACGGTCCCGGTACAGATGTCCCCTGGCTTATGCTTTTTGAAGAAAACAGAGCCTCATTTCCCAATCAGCCAACAAGTCAAACTAATATCCAGCTCGAAGGCAACAGAGCTTCACGGCCGCTACAGTTATATTCTCTTGAAAAATATTGGAATCAGAACAAACTGCTGATCCTCTTTGGGGGATCTGTGAGAAAAGCAATCACTATAGCTCCAAGGGGGCGTTTTACCGACAATCGCTGGGCTGCGGAAAATAGCTGGTTTTCTCCTCAGTTTTTAACGGGAGCCTCAGTTTTGATGGCAGCTCCCCTCTTTCCTGATAAATTGCGAGGCAGTCACGACGTATTGATGATGAGCTCAGTCTCCGGTGAGCCCCATTTTTCGTTGTGCAGCCAAAATCAATCAGGGCAAAATGTTGTGAAAGGCGAGCTTCGTGGCAACCGTTACAAGCTTAGTGGAAATATTGTGCATTTCACCCAGCTAAAAAACCTTGAAAATCTAAATTATTTTATCTTTTCGATGGATAATGGAGCCCTTGCACAATTAAGCACCAGCGCCACCGGCGAATTATCTATCCGCAGCATCTCACAATCCCCTCAAATCAGTGCTCTGAGCGCCAGCGATTCTTCACCCAGAAACCGCTTTTATTGTGTCAGCAGCAATGGCAAAGAACTATATGAAAGCCAATATGACGACGAAAAAAACAGCTTTTCTCCACCGGCTCTCGTCAGCAAGACAGGCATCATCGGCGAACCATTGCCCGGCCTGCATCGCCTACCCGATGAGCCCGAAGCCCTCTATCTGGCCGTTTCGGATGCAAGGCAGATATTCATTGAAAGGCTGACTATTGACATAGATGAAACGGCAGAAGAAGACCTGCAATCACTTTTGGCAGAGCTTTCGGCAAAAATGGATAATCCACCTGCAGGACCAAAACAAGACACCACAATCACAGATACCGAGCAAGAAAAGATTATGCTCCCGCCAGGATTTGTAATAAAAGATGCTCTGCTGCCCGCCCTGGAGATTGTGGACACCAGCAATGCTGCCACACCTGACAGAATAAGTTTAGCAGAAGCGCTGCCGGAAGCGGAAACTGA
>DSDE01000371.1 GCA_011049095.1 Fidelibacterota bacterium | reverse complement strand
TTCAGCTCTCATGATTTATGCCCAGCCCGTCACAGTGGTGAATCAGATAATCATTTTGAGCCAAAATGGACTCGATTCAGACCAAAATCTCACCCTTGTGAGAAATGCAGGTTAATTACTATCCATACAGGAATAAAGTTTTGGAAGAGATCTATAAGACTCAGATATACTTCGTTGATCCCTTTTACTTTCTTCGTGAAATGGATAATTTTGAAATTCTTCTGAGAAAGGACGGATCGATTGAATTCCTATATGATGGGAATAAACACATAATAACTCAGAGTAATTCCTTCTATCGGACAGTAGAAGAATTCACATTGTCAGCAATTCAAGCTTATTTTGCAATCAATTACCCATTTCAAAGGATCAAGGGCCACATTCAACTCTTATCAAAACACTTTAGGAACATGTTTGAAACAGATACTCTGCCAGGAGCAAAAGCAATCTCCATCAGTCATCTTAACCGAAATGGAATGGCGACTATAGCCAACCATGCACTGAGTGTACTTTTAGCATTTCCTGCGTTTCTCGATTTTTTCAATAAAGAAAATACTTCTCCGACTTTTTCAAATCCATACTATAACTCTCGAGAAATACTGAACACTGAATTTTCTCGAATAATTGGAACGCAAAGTCCTTCTAAAAAGTCTGTTGTATATGACAATGGTCACAGCAAGGCTGTTGATGAAATATTAGAATTCCAAAATCAACTTGCGCGAGAAATATCACAACTAGACCATCCAATATCTAATAGAAACCTTATTCAGATGAAATCAGAGTCTGTCGAGAGAATTCAAGTAGCAGATTTTGTGGCGGGAGTTGCCAGAGATGTCTTCAAATGGCGTGGCAAAAAAATATTAAATTCTAAGTTCCCACGGCTTATAGAATGAATTATAGCGATAAAAAGCCAAGGAGGATTTTATGAATAGATACATCATCAACCATCGGCTTCACGATGATTTCAATAAAACTCAATTCCATATGGATCCAGACTGCTGCGATTGTCATGCGATTGGCCCGATTGCGCCGCTAAACGTCCTCGTCGGCGCCAACAACTCAGGCAAAAGCCGGTTTATGAGAAGCCTTATAAAAAGTTCTTCTATTATTCTAGGATCTAATCGAAAACCTACTACAATCGAACAACTTCAATCAATAAGACAATCTTTAATAGAAGCGAAAAAAGAACAAGGCCATCTGAAATTAGTAATATCAACTCGAATCATTGATGACATTAGTCAAGTCGGGAAATCCATAACTGACAAGTTAGCCATTCATCTAGCAAAACGAAAGAACATCGATTATCTAGCAGAACTCCCTGAAAACATAAGAAGGCTAATAGACTTATACGAAGGTTGTGATAATAAAGAAAGATTTGAAAGCTTCAAACAAGCGCTTCTGAGTATTCAGATGGACTTGCGAATGCTGCTTGCAGCTTTTAGAAAGCGCGATTGCAATAGGTATGGGCCAAAAAATAGGTTCGACGAACGGTTAGGACACATTGGTTATACATTCGACTCACATCTGATAGAAGATGAGCATATTGACACAATAAAATGCCTTAGTAAAAAATTGGTAAAGTTGCAAAACCTAAGCTTACCTCCTCTTTGTAAGACATACATCCCCGCATTACGT
>DSDE01000159.1 GCA_011049095.1 Fidelibacterota bacterium | reverse complement strand
GCTGCGGCGGCGCCGGACTTTGTGGAACCTGCAAAATTCAATATATTAAAAATGCGCCCAAGCCCATGGATGATGATTTTTATATGCTTACAGAAGATGAACTGGCGTGTGGCTGGCGACTGGGATGCAAACACCAGCCACATCTGGGAGAGATGATTCAAACCCAAAAGCTCAATGCCCTGACAGACTCCATTCAGGAAAATAGAAATAAAAATGATTTAATCTTTAAGAAGCAAAAAAATTATCACCGGAAAATCTCTGGCAAAGGCTTTGGAATCGCCGTGGATCTGGGCACAACGACCATCGCAGCCGAATTATGGCAAATTAATCCACCCCAAAGGCTGCAAAGTCACACAGTTTACAACTCGCAACGAAAATATGGCGATGATCTCATCAGTCGTCTTGCTTTTGCCGAGAAAAGCGCGCTCAACATGGAAAAACTGACAGATCTCCTTCTCCAGGACCTTGCCGCCCTTTTCAATAAGCTTCTAAAAAATCAAAATTTATCCCCCGACACTATTGAATCCGTCACCATCAGCGCAAATACCGTAATGAATCACTTTCTCTGCGGTATCAACCCGATTTCTTTGGCTTACCCGCCATACGAGCCGCCTCAAATACAGCCCATTTTCCCTTTTGGCCACTCCCTTCTGCCTCAGGCGAAATTTTTCATTTTTCCCAATCTCTATGGCTACCTTGGCGGCGATACCGTCAGCAATCTTCTGACGCTGCACACACTTTTCACGCCACTCCCAAAAAACTGGCTGCTCATTGATCTTGGCACCAACTGCGAGATTGTGCTTGCCAATAAAGGTATCTATCACCTGGCTTCAGCGGCGGCATGACCTGCTTTTGAAGGCGCAAGCATTCAATGCGGTATGACTGCTGATAGCGGGGCAATTATTGATATTTCAGAACTTACAGGTGAATATCAAACCATCGGCAATGTCGCGCCAAAGGGTATAGCCGGATCTGGACTGCTCCGACTTGTTCACCACTTTGTGAAAAAAGGAATCATCCTTCCGTTGGGACAGATTTCACCCGAAGCGCCTAAAAAGCGCCTTAGTCTCTGGAAAGGCGCACCAGCCATCCATCTTTATCAGTCAGAAAATAAAACCATTCTACTGACCCAAAATGACATTCGGGAATTCCAACTGGCGAAAGGAGCCATTCGCGCCGCTTTAGATGTCCTTTCAAAGGAAGCCAGACTGGAAATTCCCGAAAAAATCTTCATCAGCGGCGCCTTTTGCAAAGCGCTGCGGCCTCAAGTCCTTCTTGAAATCGGCCTTCTTCCCCCAATGGACAGCAAAAAGATTATCGTGATTGGCAACCGCAGCCTCACCGGCGCAAATTTGGCCTTCTTTGACTCTCAAAAACAAAATATTGATACGATCTGTTCAAAAATTATCTACCACGAGTTGACAAATCGTCCCGATTTTCAGGAGATATTTGCCCTGGCGATGAAGCTTGCCAGTGATGAAATGCTTTGAGCTTTTATCGGGCATCTAAATATTGACGCTTAAATCACTGCTGTCTTAAATAATCTGGAAAGCTGATTTCAGCGCTATTTTTGCAGCGACTTGAAAACAGAGATTCTAGAATTCTCTTTTCATCCCCCAATTTATCCTTTACTGCATCTATCCTCT
>DSDE01000504.1 GCA_011049095.1 Fidelibacterota bacterium | reverse complement strand
TTGGATATATGAAGGACTAAGTAAACCAACGTCAGCAGCATGTTTGATAAGCCGCCGGTCGGCATTATCAGCTCTTAAGAGCAGACGAAATTCAGCAAGACTGCTAAAGATCCGGTAAGGTTCTTTTGTTTCTTTAGTGATCAAATCATCAATTAATACACCGATATAGGCTTCATGTCTTCCTAGGACGAGAGGGTTTTTCCCCTGAAGGGAGCGACAGGCATTAATGCCAGCAACGAGCCCTTGGGCGGCAGCTTCCTCGTAACCACTGGTGCCATTAACCTGCCCCGCAAAATATAGCCCGCTAATTACCTGGGACTCAAGGGAGTGTCGCAATTGATAGCTGGGGAAATAAGTATATTCAATAGCATAGGCAGGCCTTATAAATTCAATATTCTCGAGGCCCGTTACTTGCCTGAGGCTCTTATACTGGATATCGACAGGTAGCGAGCTGCTGAATCCATTAACATACCACTGGTCACTATTTTCCCACTCTGGTTCAAGAAAAAGTTGGTGACTGCCTTTGTCACTGAAACGTACGACTTTATCTTCAATGCTAGGGCAATAGCGCGGTCCGATGCCGTCAATTTTACCTGTAAAAAGGGGAGATCTCTCAATAGCAGAGAGAATTATGTCATGGCTTATTGTATTTGTATGAGCCATGTAGCAGGGTATGTTTTTAGGAGAAAATTCTTTTGTGCGAAAACTGAATGCTTCAGGTTCTGTGTCACCAGCTTGTATGGAAAGCTTTGAAAAATCGATACTGCGTTTTGTGACCCTTGGTGGCGTTCCTGTTTTTAATCGATCAGATTTTATCCCCAAGGCCAATAACTGATGAGATAATCCTGTGCTCGGTAATTCGCCATATCTGCCAGCGGGTATTTTTACATCGCCAATATGTATTATAGCATCTAAAAAAGTACCGCTGCAAATGATAAGCTTAGGCGCATAAATATGGCTTCCATCGCTTAAGACTATCCCATGTACTATATCATTTTTCACGATGATAGACTGGACATCACCTTGGATTACAGAAAGCTTTTCAATTGACTCGGCCAATTGAACCATATATCTGACATATTCTCTTTTGTCTGCCTGTGCACGCGGTGACCAAACTGCTCTACCCTTAGAGCGATTTAAAATTTTGAACTGAATACCTGTTTTATCGATGGCTAGACCCATTTCACCGCCAAGTGCGTCAATTTCTCTAACCAGATGCCCCTTTGCGAGGCCGCCGATAGCTGGATTGCAGCTCATTCTGGCAAGCGCTTTTGGCAATAGCGTAAGCAAAGCGGTGGCAAACCCAAGCCGTGCAGAAGCTAAAGCTGCTTCAATCCCAGCATGGCCACCGCCAACGACAATACAATCAAAGTCTGGTTTCACGTGAAACAAAATTATTTTCCGACACAAAAGCTGTTAAAGATTTCATTAAGGATTTCGTCTGAATGATATTCTCCCACTAGGTCTGAAAGGTTTTCCAGCGCAGAGCGAATTTCAAATGCTACGATATCTGGTGAACAACCGCGTGCACAAATTGTTTTTGCATTTTCGAGAAGCCGAGCGGCGTCATGAATCCTTCTAAATTGCCACTCACGAGTAATATAGAAGGGATATTGAAGATTGGATTTGTCTAAGGCATATTGAAATATCATATCTAATAAG
>DSDE01000419.1 GCA_011049095.1 Fidelibacterota bacterium | reverse complement strand
CTATATTAATTGCGGTGAGTAAAACAATGGTAAAAATGTCTAAGGTATGAGTAAAACTGAAGCTTCCCACATCAAGAATCATATTTCAGATTCAAGTATTTTAGAAACCTATCAGCAAGTATTAGACAATACCCACGATGCGATTCATATCTGCCAGGATTATAAGCCAGTTTTTATTAATAAAAGCTTCAGCAAACTTACTGGATATGACAGGGAAACCCTGATGGGCCTGCAGTTTACCGAGCTTATCGATAAGGAAGCTTTGGAAGATTCTCAGATAGCCGCTCTTTTTAAAAGCTATCACAGCGATGAATTTTTCAGCTTTAAAGCCTTTCTCCATACGAAAGACGGCGAAAAACGTTATTGCAATATTGATATTCGTTCAATATCTTGGCATGGAGAGCTTGCAAGGATGCTTATTATTCATGATCTGACAGCACAGCGAGACAATGAGATACGTCAAAAGGCTCTCTTTGAAATTACCGAGGCCGCCAGTTTTTCTCCACAAATTGATATTTTATATGAAAAAGTCCATAAAATTATCAGTCGGTTGATACATGCTGAAAATTTTGTTATCGCCCTATATAACGCCGAGCGCTACGAAGTGACGATACCCTATTTCGTTGATGTCCGCCTGCCAGCAGAAAATTTGGCCTATTGTCAGCGGCAGGCAGGCAATGGTATTATTGAATATCTTTTACGAAGGGGGCGCGCAAGCCAGATAACACGGCGCGGTCTGGAGCGGCTCATTCATCAAAAGCGGCTTGAATATAAAGAAGAGCCATTTCATCAATGGATTGGCGTGCCGCTTTTTACTCAAGATAATATGGTCATTGGCGCTTTAGCCACATATACTTATGATAATGCGGTAGTTTTTGGCGATAAGGAGCTGGAAATTTTAAGTTTTCTCTCGACTCAGCTTGCAATGGCCATCGAAAAAAAACGAGCGGAAGATGATATTCATGAGTCTGAAGAAAAATACCGCCTGCTTGTGGAAAATATCTATGATGCCATTATGGTAGTGCAAAATGACCGCTTTGCCTTTTTTAATAATGTAGTCTGCGAGCTATTAGGCTACTCAAGAATAGAGCTGGCAGTCAATTCATTTGAAAATATACTGGCAAAAGATGCCCGAATTTTTTATGGAAAACTGCTGGATACGAAATCAGAAACTGAGAAAAAAAATGAAGAAGAGCTGGCTTTTATCAAAAAGGATGGCTCCGAGATATATGTTGAAGCTAATTCCAATCTGATCCAGTATCGGGGCGGAAATGCCTTATTCATCATTTTCCGTGATATTACAGAGCGGCGCAGATTACTCACAATTATGGAAGAAGAAAGAAATCTGCTGCGCACACTTATCGATTCCATTCCCGATTTGATTTATATGAAGAATCTGCAAGGAAAATTTATTTTGGCTAATTCTGCCTTTGCCAATTTTTGTGGTTTTGAGAATGCTGATCAATTACTCTATCAAGGGTATCCGGATATTTTGCATAATGAAGCTGCCGCTTATTATCACCAACACGATTTGGATTTTTTGGCCAGCAAAGAAGCTAATTCCACATTTGAAGAAGAGAACACAGACAGTGAAGGCCAGAAAAGATGGTTTTTAAGCACCAGGGTTCCACTATTGGATGCTGATGCAAAAAAAATTGCTATG
>DSDE01000161.1 GCA_011049095.1 Fidelibacterota bacterium | reverse complement strand
GGGGCTCTATCTTGCCTTTGATCTGGATCCAGAGGGCAGCAATGGCTCTGCAGATTCTCCTCATGGCGCTGGTGTCGGCTATCCCTTTGCTGCCGATGTGGTGATTCGCCTCGATTCTGATGATACTGTGGATCTTAGCAGCAATGACCCGGCGGACAAATGGACCACCGGAATGCTTTACAAATGGAATGGCAGCGCCTGGGCGGAAACTATAATTGCAGGATTTGATATTAATTATGGCGCAATGGCTGTCATTGGCGATGGAATGGATTCGCTGATGACCGAGGTCGGTGTGGCGATGAATCCTAGCGGAATCGGAGCAGATTTTGGCGCTTTGAAATTTTTGGTTTATCTTGCTGATCAGAGCTCCGATGGCTCGGTCTATGCTGTTTTTCCCAATGAGAATGATACAGAATCGGCATTTTCTGCCTGGTTTGAAGCTGACAGCATCGGTTCGGGAATGCTCATAAGCCGGGATGTGAGAGTCGGTGGCGAACTAAGCGCAATTCAGCAGAAAAAGAAACTTTCCCCAGAATCTTTTCGTCTCACAGCGGCGTATCCCAATCCATTTAACCCCCAGACAAAGATTCAGTATCTTATTCCCAATGCGGCTAAGGTGAAAGTGGAGATTTTTGACCTGAACGGGAAAGTGGTTTCAACGCTTATCAATGAATATCAGGCCGCTGGTCGCTATACCCAAAGCTGGAATGGCTCAGGCTTTAGCAGCGGGATTTATTTCGCGGCCCTCAGCGTGAGTGGAAAAATAACTGACAGCCATAAACTTGTTTTATTAAAATAATCACAGGAGAAAAAATGAAAAAAGTATTGCAACTTATTATTTTAGCATCGTTTAGTGTGTCAATGCTGCAGGGCTACTCACTGGTTTGGGCAAATTACGACCTGATCAATACCGGCAGTGATGAAACCCGTGGCCTGGCTTACAATCCGGCAACAAACCATGTTTTGGTGGCAACGCGTAAAGACAGCGCAAGAATTGCTGTTCTTGATGCGGAAACCGGCCAATATCTGGGAAACTTGGCAGCGCCTGATGATGGATTCGTTGGTGGAACCTATCCCATTAATCTGATTGACATTGCCGATGATGGTGTGATTTATGTCTGCAATCTGCATGCACCGGCCTACAACTCGGTGGCATTTAAGATTTACCGCTATGCTGATGAAAATTCTGTTCCCAGTGTGGTTTTTGAAGACCCAACGGATGGCATTCGTTATGGTGACAGCTTTGCAGTGATTGGCTCCGGCGAAAATACATACCTTTATTCGGCAGGCTGGCAGAGTGACAAAATGCTGGTATTGAAGATCCGTCGTGATATCGCTGAACTCAATGCTGTGGTAACTTTGCCGGCAGCCGGTGCGGCACGGCACGCCATCTCGCCTGTGAGCCCCGGGGGAAATTTGTGGCTTAATGGCAGTGATGGTGAGCAGCCGGTGCGCCTCATTGGACCTGATGGTATGCTCATTGCCGCCGTCGGCGATTCAATTTTTAGTCCGGGAGGCAGCGCCAGTGTGGCGCATTGGGAAGTGGGACCGCTCAAAATTCTCACCGCCAGTAATGTTTTTCTCAGCAATACCTTGAAAAGCTGCCGTTATTTTGAAGATGAACTTGGAACCGTAACTTTTGATTATTTTGGCTGGACCAGTGATAGTT
>DSDE01000175.1 GCA_011049095.1 Fidelibacterota bacterium | reverse complement strand
ATATCGGGCGTGTTCAATATTTACACAAAAGCCCAGCGCTCTCACATCGTGGGGATCTTTGAGATATTTTTCCAGATTCAAAATGATGTCCCGCACCCGTAAATCATTGGCGGTATAGATATTGAAAAGCTCACCTGGAATATAGCGGCCATTTCGCCACGCAGCCTGACTCAGATCCACACTATCTGTAATTCCAAAATAGTGAAAAGGACATAAAAGTTTGCTATTCAAAGCTTCCGGCAGACGAATTTCAGCGGCAATCCTTCCACAAAAATCATCGAGAATATTTTCACCATCCATACGCTCCGGTGTGGCTGTCAAACCCAACAGAATCTTTGGCTGAAAATAGTCTAGAACCGGTCGATAGCTTTTTGCGGCAATATGATGCACCTCATCAATGATGATATAATCAAAATAGCTGGCACTCAAAGCTATCTGTGCCAATTGACTATTTAAAGTTTGCACCGAAGCAAAAAGGGCTTCATTTTGGGTGGGAATGAATCCATCAACCCAGAGTTCACCAAAATTATTATTCCGTAAAATCCCGCGAAACATCGCCAACGCCTGCATGAGAATCTCTTTTCGGTGCGCCACATAGAGCAATTTTGCCTGGGGCAGTGTTTTACGAATATTCTTGAAATCAAAAGCGGAAATGACAGTTTTACCGGTTCCCGTGGCGGCGACAATGAGATTGCGATAGCGCTGGTGAAGCTGCCGCTCCACGTGCAGCGTTTCTAAAATCATCGTTTGGTGATGTTTGGGCTGCAAATCAAAAAAGGCAGCAGCATCACTAAGATACGAAGGTGCTTTAGCTTCTTTTAGGGCATCACGCAGCTTTTCCTGATGCTTCTCAGATAGATAAGCTTCAAATTCCGGATTTTGCCAATAGCTTTCAAAGGTCTTTTGAAATTTATCGATGAGGTGACCCACTTCTTTGGTGGTAATTTTCACATTCCATTCCAGACCATCGGTGAGGGCGGTGCGGGAAAAATTGGACGAACCAATATAGCCAGTATGAAATCCACTCTTTCTAAAGAAAAGATAAGCTTTGGCGTGAAGCCGCTCCTGATGGGTATTGTACGAGACCTTCACCTGAGTATTTTGCAGATTGGCCAAAAAATCGATGGCCTTGGCATCCCCAGCTCCCATATACGTTGTTGTGATAACGCGCAGTTGCCCGCCTCGCTTAATAAATTCCTCAAATTCCCTTTTGAGAATGACAATGCCTTTCCACTTGATAAAAGAGACCAGCAAATCGATGCGGTCGGATGAGAGAATCTCCTTTTTCAGCTCACTCTCCAGCGAAAGACCCAGATTGCCGCCGGTGAAAAGTTCGCTGTGACTCAGACGAGTGTAGGGAGTAATTTCCTTGAGATAATCGTCCAAATCGGTATAATGATTGTCCAGTCGCGAAAAAACCGCTTTGAGAATCTGACCAGGTTTTTCCACTAAATCATCTTCAAATTGCTCAGAGTGCAATTCCTTTTTCAGCAGGAGAATAATCTTATTTGCCAGTTCGATTTGTCGCTGCAGGCCATCTTCGCCGCGAATGAGCGACATAGCATATTTCACCGCTTCAGCTATGTGCCGCGACAAGAAAAGGGCAGCTTCTTCTTTATCAATTTCCGTCTGATGACAGATAAAACGCGTTTTATCCAGCCGCGCCAGGCACT
>DSDE01000340.1 GCA_011049095.1 Fidelibacterota bacterium | reverse complement strand
GACCAGAATACGTTTAGACATATTAAATCCTCTTTTTCAAGATTAAGATTTCATCGCGCAGACGGGCAGCCAGCTCAAATTCCAGTTTGGAAGCCGCCTGCTCCATTTCCAGTGTGAGGGTGTCAATCATATTAAGTGTTTCAATTTTATTTTTTGGAGTTAGCCGTTTCTTCGTGCTGTAGCGGTCATCTGTGGCGCTATCTTCCTGATAGCCCACATCAGCAACCATAGTGGACTGACGAACATCCTCTTCGCTTTTATAAATTGTTGTCGGCGTGATGCCGTGTGTATCGTTATATTGTTTTTGCGCTTCACGTCTGCGGTTTGTTTCATCAATTACTTTTTGCATACTGTCTGTCACCCGGTCGGCATAAAAAATGACGCGCCCATTGGAATTTCGCGCTGCCCGTCCGGCAATCTGAAAAAGACTCCGTTCGCTGCGGAGAAAGCCTTCTTTATCGGCATCGAGAATGGCCACAAGAGAAACTTCCGGCAGATCGAGACCTTCCCGCAGGAGATTAATGCCCACGAGAACGTCATATTTTCCCAGGCGCAGGTCTCTAAGGATTGTTATTCGCTCTAGACTGTCAATTTCGCTGTGCATATATTGGCTTTGAATACCGGCATTTTTTAGGTAGTCAGCCAGATTTTCTGCCATTTTTTTGGTCAGGGTTGTCACCAGAACTCGCTCGTGTTTAGCGACTCGTTGCCGAATTTCTTCCATCAGATTATCAATTTGGTGCTTCGTGGGGCGGAGGACAATTTCCGGATCAAGCAAACCTGTAGGACGCAAAATCTGCTCAACCACAACGCCATTTGTTTTTTCCAGCTCATAATTTGCCGGTGTGGCAGATACAAAAACAGTTTGCCTGAGCTGTTTTTCAAATTCTTCAAATTTCAGCGGACGATTATCAAAAGCGGAGGGGAGGCGGAAACCAAATTCTATGAGAACCGATTTACGGGAGCGGTCACCGTTATACATAGCCCGCACCTGTGGAATGGTGGCGTGGGATTCATCAATGATAATTAGGGAATCGTCAGGAAAAAAATCCATCAATGTAAAGGGTTGAGAGCCAGGTGCACGACCGGCGAAATGGCGGCTGTAATTTTCGATTCCGCTGCAGTAGCCCAGTTCTTGAATCATTTCCAGATCGTATTCCGTGCGCTGTTCAAGGCGCTGGGCTTCGAGAAGTTTGCCACAACTTCGCAGCTCATTGAGGCGCTCAGAAAGCTCGGCGCGGATAGTTTGAACTGCTAATTTTTGTTGTTCTTCATTGGTGATGAAATGGCGTGCAGGATAAATTACTGCATAATCCAATACTTTAAGTATATCGCCGGTGAGACTGTGTATCATGGATATAGATTCGATGGTATCACCCCACATTTCGATCTGAATCGGCTGGTCATCATACGCTGGATAAATTTCGATGGTGTCGCCGCGCACCCGAAATGTGGATCGGCTGAAGCTCATATCATTTCGTGTGTAATGAATTTTAACCAAATGACGGAACAGTTTTTCCCGGTCAATTGTTTCGCCCTTATTCAAAACGATGATCTGGTCTTTGTAGTTTTCAGGCGAGCCCAATCCATATATACAACTTACCGAGGCAATGACAATGACATCGCGTCGCCCGATGAGTGATGTTGTCGCTTTCAGGCGGAGTTTCTCAATCTCCTGATTTATGTCGCTG
>DSDE01000019.1 GCA_011049095.1 Fidelibacterota bacterium | reverse complement strand
GTGTATGAATTGACCATTTTTATAGCGCGATAAAGGCCTTCCGGATAAATCTCCCAGTTCATATCTGTTCGTTCGTCGGGACTGTTTTTTATGACCTCGATAATGGGATTTGACGCACCTGCTTTAAAGCTTCTGAAGCTCCGGGTGTAATAATTTAACCCAAGAAAATCAAATGTAGCACCCAGACCTGTGCTGCTTTTTTGCATCGCCAGCCCTGGAAAATTGAAAGTATAGTTACCTGTGGTTAAAAATTTCAAAACGGAGTGGTTGAAATTGCGGTCTAACAAAAAAGTGGCTAAGAGGTCCAGTGGTTTACGGGTATTTGCCGGGTCAAAAATTTGGATATGCTTTACAAGCCCTACCATTGAATTAGGATAATCGTTTTTGATGAGATGATAGCTTTTGGCGTGGGTGATGAGTAAATTTTGCAAAACGACAGCTGCTTCCTGCGCGTTGTTTTTTCCCGGGGGAAACTCAGCGGTAAACCAACCGTTAACTGCATAAACCGACGGCTCATTGAAAGTGCACCAGATGCGGATGTCCTTGCCTAAAAAATCTATGGAAGTTTTTACAAAAGGGAGAAAATCGTCCCAGGGATTTTCCTGCAGCCAACCGCCTTTTTCTACAAACCAAATTGGGTCTGTGAAATGGTGCAGGGTGATGATGGGTTCAATTCCTGCATCAATACAGGCCCGGGTCACTTTTTGATAATGTTGAAGGACGGCAATATCAAAACGACCTTGTTGTGGCTCTATCTTAGACCATTCCACAGAAAAGCGATAGCTGTTCAGACCAAGGTTTTTCATCAGTTTTAAATCATCTTTATAGCGATTCCAGTGGTCGGCGGCGGCGCCGGCTTTTTGATTTCTGTAAATTTTGGGATTGCCATCAGCATCTTTGGCGTTTTCAAAAAGGAACCAATTATTATTGGTGTTTCCGCCTTCTACCTGATGGGCGGCTGTGGCGCTTCCCCAGAGAAAATTTTCTGGGAAATGCCGTGTTTCGGCCGTCATTTCAGCAAGAGATGGCGTTTTGTACATTTGTTCCACCGAATAGCCAATGATTTGCATTAGAGCAAGATAGACGATGATTAGAATTAAAAGGACGCGGAACAGTCTGATATTCATTTTTCCCCCTGTTGCTTATTTTGCTTATTTTGCTGCATTGCCTCTGACGGCTATCCTCTCTTTCGCCAAAATATAAGGTGACTTAGGCGAATTAAACAGAAAAACCTTTTGGAGAAAAAGGGGAAGCTTGTGAATTTCTTTATAGATTTTTTCCAGAATAGCCCCTATACTACGTGGTTATGCCAGAGCGTGCCCATACTATAAAAAACTGCGTTGAAAATCCTCTTTTTCCTGTAATTGGCCAGCTTAGACTTATGAATCGGCTTTGTCAGATTGTCAAAAAGGGACTCATTGGCTCAGCATATCTTTTTGCAGGGCCTCGAGGCGCCGGAAAAATGGCTGTAGCGCTGAACTTTGCCGCGGCCTTGATGTGCGAGCATCCAATCTCAGGAGCGGCTTGCGGCAAATGCGACTCTTGCCAGAAAATGAAGGTTTTAGAGCACCCAAACCTCATATTTCTGTATGCTGTACCGCGTAATGCTCAAAAAGATGATAAAGAGGCGGCTGAACCCCTGGGGACGTTGACAGAAACTCAGTTTCAAAGTGTGGAAGATGCCATAAAACGATTTCG
>DSDE01000295.1 GCA_011049095.1 Fidelibacterota bacterium | reverse complement strand
ATAGAAAAAAAGGAACTTGTCATCTTGTTTTTCCTAATTTATTTCTTTTAGCGGCCACGATATAGCCTTTGGGGCTAAGGCGTACAGCAGTCTGCGTCCAGCGGCTTTCTCCATTAATGAGTAAAACTCTGTCGCTGCTGAGATTATAGTAGGCGTCTTCATCACGATAGTTAAGGAGCACGGTCAAGGTATCGCCCTTATAGCTTCGAATGTAGCCGCCGGCGGGCCAGGATTCAGGCAGGGGAAGGAGTTGGCCTCGACGAAGTGCGGCTTCTTTCTTTCTCAGTGCGGCCAGTTCTTTTACCAATTGGAAACTTGGCTCAAATCGTCTGTTTAAGTTCAGTGTTATTTTTTCAAAGATATCCATACGCTCTGTTTCACCTAATTCCTGCCCGGAATAAATCATTGGGATGCCCGGTGCGGTGAAGATAGTAATCAGCGCCAGATGATGCTGCTGTATCCCCAGTGTCTTGGCTGCCCGCTCGGTGTCGTGGTTTTCAGCAAAATGCATCAGCAGGCTCTCTTTTGGGTAGCGCAGCTCTTCCATACGCAATGTCTTATAGATCAAAGAGGGGTCTGCGCCATCGCGGATTTTTTGAAAAGCGTAGTATAGGTCCCAGCTATAGACAGCATTGAAGCCATTTTCCAGATTAGCTGATTCTGTCCCTTCGGCAAGCATAAAAATCTCAGGGCGTTTCTTGCGTAGATTGCCAATAGCCATATTCCAGAAGTCCATCGGCACCATTTCAGAGACATCGCAGCGGAAGCCGTCAACACCCATTTCTGTCAGCCAGTAGTCAAAATAGCTTTGCATAAAATTGTGTACATTGCTATTGCTATAGTCCAAATCGGCCACATCGGTCCAGTCGGTGCCTTTAGGATGAATAATATTGCCCTCTTTATCTTTGGTGTAATATTCAGGATTGGTATAGACCAGACCATTATCCCAGGCTGTGTGGTTGGCAACGGCGTCAATTATCAGTTTCATACCTTTTCTATGGACTTCTCCAAGCATCTCTTTAAACTGCTCTTTGCTGCCCATATCAGGATTAGTGAGAAAATAGGCGCGTACAGAATAAGGGCTGCCGTAGCTGCCTTTGCGTTTGAGCTCACCGATGGGGTGTATAGGCATCAGCCAAATAGTGTTCATGCCTAGATTGTAAACGTGGTCTAAGCGATATTGCAGGCCATTGAATGTGCCATTTGGAGTAAAATTACGCAGAAAGAGTTCATATAAGATCATATCTTTATGTGAATCGAGTTGGGTGAAGGCTAGGCTTGCGGTATTGGGCTCAGGCCAGATTTCTGTATGCTTCGGCTCTTGAATACTGCTATCTGCTTTATGGGTAGAAAATATCAGCGAAGTGAGGGCTGCTAGTTCGTTGCTGTATCCCCGCAAACGAATTGTAAGGATGTTTTCTGCCCCGCTTATGAGCAGACCCTGGATGGCAGGGACTGCTATATTTTCAGTATCGTTAAGCTTAAAAGCCAGCTCACCATTAAGCCAGACAATCAACTCTCCGTTGAGCTTTTCAGCTTTGATAAAGATATCTGCAGCCGTATCTATTGCACCCACATAAAAGCGACGCTGTCCCCAATAATAAAATTAAGTATCAGTAATATCTGCAAATCTCATTACAGCGACATCATTATTTGGAAAATTCTCTGCAAGAGTTTAGCTTTCTCCAAAACCGATGGCTTCAGAGT
>DSDE01000127.1 GCA_011049095.1 Fidelibacterota bacterium | reverse complement strand
GTTCCTGACAGCCAGCGATTTTTGCCGGAATCGCCAACATTAATACGGTACTGAAAAGAGGAGCGGAGCCACCAGGAATATAGAGTCCTACTTTCTGGATGGGCCGCCACTCCTGCCTGCAAAGCACACCTGACTCGGTTTCTATCTTTACATTTTCGGGAAATTGGGCTCTGTGAAAGCTTCCGATGTTTGCAGCAGCTCTTCGGATGGCCGATTTAAGTTGCTGCGAGAGCTGCTTGGCTGCTTCCGAAATCTCCTCATCAGAAACAGTAAGTTTCTGGAGGCAAACTTTATCAAAACGATGGGTGTAGTCCAGCAGAGCCACATCTCCCCGATTTTTAATCTCCTGCAAAATGGCTGCGACAGTGGCTTCATCTGCACCCTCATCAGTGATAGGGCGCTGCAGCAAGCTTTGCCGGTTTTTATTACTAAGTTTTTCTATTTTCATCATAATCTCCAATTTTACATCGTTTCCATAATTGAGAATAGGAATATTATTTTAGACGATCATCTTCTCAATGGGTATGACCAAAATTCCCTGAGCACCAGTGGCTTTGAGGGCTTCGATTTTTTCCCAAAATGCTTCTTCGGGAATAACTGAGTGAAGAGATGACCAGCCTTCCATAGCCAAGGGCATAATAGTGGGGCTTTTCATCCCAGGAAGCAGACCGGTGATTTCGCTAATTTTTTCGTTGGGTGTATTAAGAAGAATATATTTATTTTGCTGACCCTGCCTGACAGCTTGAATGCGAAATTGAAGCTGCTGAATCAGTGTAAGTTTTTCTACAGGCAAATCGGCATATCGGACCAGAACGGCCTGGGATTTCAAGACGCGGTAAACTTCTTTCAAGCCATTGCCGGTGAGGGTTGAACCGGTGCTGACAATATCGAAAATGGCATCAGCCAGACCAATTCCTGGCGCTGCTTCTACAGAACCGCTAATTTCATGAATGGATGCACTTATTCCCTTTTCCTGCAAGAATTTTTGCAGAATTTTTGGGTAGGATGTTGCAATACGCATCCCATGAAATGTCTCTAAACCGTTAAAATCAACTGATTTGGGCAGTGCCAGCGATAGACAGCAGTGGGCAAAATTCAGTTTTTCCACCAATTTGTAAGGCATACCTTTTTCTAAAAGGGTATTTTCGCCTACAATGCCAATGTCAGCCACACCTGCAGCCACTGTTGCTGGAATATCATCATCCCGCAGGCAGAGCAGTTTCAAAGGAAAGTTTTTCGCTTCCGAGATAAGCTTTTCTCCGCCGCCATTTTGAATTTTTATGCCGCACTCTTTCAGCAGTGAGCGCGTATCTTCTGCCAGTCTTCCTTTCTTCTGAATTGCCAATGTAATCATTTTTTCCTCCATAAAATAAAAAACCCGGCGATTTAACCGGGTTTTAGAATAATATTTCAATCCGCCTATTCCAAACCCGCTTCCCCGCAATGATGATGGTGATGTATCTGTGTCCTTTTCATTGACGGGAAAGTAAGAATAAATTGCCAAAGATGTCAAGGATTTATTTTTTTGGATGAAAGCGTGTTAAGGTAAGGTATTATTCACATTACAATTTTAGAAAAGATATCTGAGCTTAATGACAGTTTTCAAATTGCAAGTGAAGATATGTGCTCTCTAAAAAACTGTTGGAAACGAATTCGCATCTTGTGAGTGGGCTGCCTTTCACGCAAATGATTATGGGTGTTAACATAATTATCTATG
>DSDE01000242.1 GCA_011049095.1 Fidelibacterota bacterium | reverse complement strand
ATAAACGATATTATAAAATGTTAATAAAAATTATTGAATATTATTAAATATTATTAAATACTCTAAATTTTTGAGTATTGATAAAGTTTATTGACGATTAATCTGCATTTTTATCTAACAGAAGTTTCCCAAAAACAAAAATAATCAGATTCAGGAAAAATGACGATAAGAACCGTGAGAGTTATTTGACAAGCGGGTTACGATGGAGCGGCAGCATCAAAACCTCAGAGAGAGTACTGTCGTTTGGCAAGGATGCCAGAAAATTAAAAAAACAAAGGAGTGTGCATTATGTCACTTGGAATGATCGGAGCGAACATTGACGCACAATGGGCGTATCAGACTTTTAGCAAAATTAACAAAAACATGTCAACCGTACAGCTACGGATGGCCACCGGTAAGAAAATCAATACACCGGAAGATGACCCTGCAGGTTACCAGCTTGCGAGGAGTTTGGAGAAACGGGGACGGGGACTTTCAGTAGCCTTACAGAATGTTTCAAATGCAAAATCGGTGCTGAATATCGCCGAAAGCGCTTATCAGGGCATTATGGACCTGCTGCAGGTAGCCAAGGAGAAAGCCACTCAGGCCGCAGATGCTACCCTGAATAACTCACAACGCACAGCCATTCACAATCAAATAGAGAAAATGGGAGCCGAGATTGACGCCATCGCGGATTTTACCACCTTTAACGGCAATAATCTGATTGATGGCTCCTACAAAGATGGAGTTCAATCACTCAGTTTCCAGGTGGGCGAAGTGGGCAGCAATACGCTGGATGTACATCTGGAAGGCGCTAACTCGGCTGCGCTGAAAATCAACGATATTAATCTCACAACAGCCGCTGGCGCTTCTTCGGCTATGGAGACCATTGGCGCTGCCATTGACACCCTCTCCGAGCTGATTCAGGATATCGGAGAATACAAAACCAGGCTCAATTCCAAAGAGAGCACATTAGCTTCAGCCGTCACCAATACAGAGGCGGTGCGAAGCAATATTGAGGATGCAGACCTGGTGAAAGAGCAGATGAATATGATGAAACTGCAAATCCTTCAGCAAACGGCAGCCACCGCCTTTACCCAGGCCAATGCGGCGCCGCAGATGGTGCTGCAGCTATTCGGATAAGCTGTTTACAGACGCTAAACAAATTTTTTCACTTTTGTTTTTTATGCGTCAATAAGCTCAACTCTAATCGGACACAAAAAGCGGGCTAACTCTCAACCCGCTTTTTGGCTTTGTAGCGCTTTTTTTCTGAAAAACCGCTGAAACGGTTTGGCTAATCGAGGATAAACTCTCTTCAACCCAATGATTTACGGTGTTTAAAAAAAATATGCTCCGGCCCTAATATAATGCCGCTTTTATTAATCCGTACCTTCACGCCCTGTAAAAGAATATTTCACAGCTTGTGAATTGAGCCGTCCCCTGACGGGCTATGCAAAATTGAGAAGAAAAGGATAGAAGCAGTAATGGAGAAATTGGTGGAGGAAAAGAGAATTCTCGAATCTCTGTTTTCAAGTCACTCCAAATAAAGCGCTGAAATCAGCTTTCCAGATGATTTTGGACAGCAGTGATTTTTTAACAAGCTTCTGCATATCTACAAGCAAAACCAAGAAACGATTTCTATTGATCTTCCTTATTCTTAAAAATGCCTTAATAGTTTACACCAGTCTGCATTATTCAGCGAATTTTGACCAATAGATACAGTAACTGTAACATCTGTAAATATT
>DSDE01000513.1 GCA_011049095.1 Fidelibacterota bacterium | reverse complement strand
GAGATATCACTTGCCATTGGCGCGCAGCAAAATTTGAAAAAGGCTTCTCAAACAATACTGCGAACCTACCTGAGGAAGCTCAACTGTTTTGCCGGCGTGATATATCACAGTCACTATATGCAGCAAAACCGCTACCAGATTGAAACTGCAGCATCAATTCCCGCTAATATCGAAAGAAGCCCATCACTTCAGCCTATATTTGAGCGTTTGCCGGGCGAGCTAAATGAGCAGGACTATCACCGCTTTCACCAAGAGCTGCCTCTGAGCGGCACGGAAAGTGGAGCCCACTACTATTTTATGAATCTGCCAGAATTTGGCTTTATACTGCTTTTGAAACGCGGTGAGCGGCTTCCCCACTATATTTTCCGAGCACTGGAAGCCCTCAATCTGAAAGTCGCATATTCTGCTCAGAGTTGTATCCAGCAAAATGAGCTGGAAGAGACACTGGACGATGTGGTGCAAAAATCCCTGGAGCTAGAGGTATCAAAACAGTCTCTGATACGGATTATGGATGAGATGCGCCAAAAAGAGATTGAACTACAGCAAGCTAAGCTAGCAGCTGAAAGCGCCAATCGGGCAAAGAGCGATTTTTTGGCAAATATGAGCCACGAAATTCGCACGCCCCTCAATGGCATCATCGGTTTAACCGAGCTCTCTTTGATGGCCAATCCTCAAGCGCCTCTCAAAGAATATCTCGATGGTATCCATCTCTCTGCAGAAGCGCTGTTGGATATCATTAATGATATTCTCGATTTCTCAAAAATTGAAGCAGGTATGTTGGAGCTGGAAAATATTCCTTTCGATATTCGTGAGCTCGTGGATACTGCGGTCCATATTATTTCTCCAAAAGTGCGAAGCAAGTCTCTCGATCTGGTCTATTATGTGGCGCCGGATGTACCTTTATCTCTGATTGGCGATCCTGTCAGATTCAAACAGGTTCTCTTCAATCTGCTGACTAATGCTGTAAAATTCACCTCTGAAGGCGAAATCGGCATTAATGTCCATTCCGAGACTCATGGTGTGAAATCTAAGCTGACAGTCGAGGTATCAGATACCGGCATTGGCATCCCGCTGGAAAAAGTTGACCGCCTCTTCAAAGCATTCAGCCAGATTGATACCAGCACAACCCGTAAATATGGCGGCACTGGGCTTGGTTTGGTTATCAGCGCCCAAATCGTAAAAGCTATGGGCGGCCAGCTCTCCTTTCGCAATAATCCAGGTAAAGGCACCACCTTTTTCTTTACTGTGGCGCTTCTGATAGCCGAAAGTGATGACTCCGGCTACCTCTCTCCTTTTCCCGAAGACAAAAAGCACAAATTGCTTATTGTTGATGACAGTGAAAGTAACCGGCTTATGTATCGTAATATTTTTAAATCATACGGAGTGGAGATTTTAGAATTTGCTAATGGTGAAACAGCCCTTAGTTATCTGTCAAATCAAAGCGACCGATTGAATACTATTATATTAATGGATTATGTGATGCCAAAAATGGATGGGCTGGAGACGATACGGCAAATACGGAGACTAGAAGGCGCTCAGCCAAAAATTATTTTGCTCAGCAGCCAGCCGCCACAAACTCTTCCCCGCTATCCTGCTTCATTGCAAATCGCTGAGACGTTGACAAAGCCAGTGCGCTTGCGGCAGCTGCTTTCCAGTGTAAAAAAGCTTGCAAGCTCACTTGACACCCCCTTAGAGTCAAGAAATGAGCCGGATGCACTGATTATCTCAGATGAAAT
>DSDE01000265.1 GCA_011049095.1 Fidelibacterota bacterium | reverse complement strand
GTGTAGATCCATATCATCTCCTTTTTGAACGGAAGATAATACAATCAAACTTCTTTTAACAGATGCACTTCACAGGGAGCTTACCTAAATTCTAAATTCTAAATTTTAAGCTCTTTCCATCTCTCCATCAGCTCATCTACTGCTTTGGTTGGCAGCAGAGCTCCCCTGCCCACCATTGCCGTCACCAAATCAAAATATTGCTTCAGTTCTGAATTGCCATAAAACTGCTGCAGCAGAGCCTCTTCCAGCATCACTTGCGTCCAGTTTTTAAGCTGTTGGGTACGTCTTTTATGGAAAATTTCCAGCTTAAAGAGGTGCTGGATATATTGATTGACGGTTTTCAGAATATCTTCGATGCCATCGCCGGTGAGGGCTGAGCAGAGCAAAACGGGGACACTCCATTCGGGGGTATTGCGGTTGGCGTAGTGGAGCGCCATCTCGTATTCATTTTTGGCGCGGCGGGCAGCGTCCAGATTATCACCATCGGCTTTATTGATGAGGATGAGATCGGCAATCTCCATAATCCCCTTTTTAATGCCCTGCAGCTCATCGCCAGCGCCGGCAATGAGCGTCAAAAGGAATGCATCCACCATGGAGCGAACGGTGATTTCACTTTGTCCCACGCCCACGGTTTCCACAAGAATGATATCAAAACCGGCGGCTTCGCAGAGCATCATCGTTTCGCGGCTCTTGCGGGCAACGCCACCCAGTGTCCCGCTGCTGGGGCTGGGACGAATGAAAGTATTGGGCAGGCGGGACAGCTTCTCCATTCGGGTTTTGTCACCAAGGATGCTCCCTTTGGTAATGGACGAACTGGGGTCCACCGCCAGCACCGCTACTTTTTTGCCGTGCTCGTGCAGTTTAATGCCCAAGGCTTCGATGAGGGTGCTTTTTCCCGCGCCGGGCATGCCGCTGATACCAATACGAAGGGCATTTCCACTATAAGGAAGCGCCTTTTGCAGAAGTTCCCTTGCCTGACTCTGATGTCGGGTGGCATTGCTTTCGATGAGGGTTATTCCCTGAGCCAGAGCTGTACGTTCACCTTTTCGAATGGCATCAAGCAAGGCATCGGGATTTCGGGGTATGTGGTTTTTGCTTTTTGGCTGAGCTTTTGGCGCATCACTTGCTGCCTGACCTTTGACGATTTTCACCGCGTAGGCCTCTCCACCATTTTCCGGCTGCCAGTCCGGTTTTTCGGTTTTATTCTTCACCAAAACGCTTTTCTATCTCGTCAATTAAGGTTAATGCTGCCTGGGGAATGGGTGTTCCTGGACCAAAGATGGCAAATGCGCCGTTTTCATAGAGAAATTCATAATCCTGCTCGGGAATCACGCCACCGCAAATCACCAAAATATCTTCCCGACCCAGCGCTCTAAGCTCTTCAACCAATTTTGGAAGGAGTGTTTTGTGGCCGGCAGCCAGACTGGACATTCCCACGCAGTGAACATCATTTTCCACGGCTTGGCGGGCGGTCTCTTCCGGTGTCTGGAAAAGAGGACCCATATCCACATCAAAACCCAGATCGGCATAGGCTGTGGCAACCACTTTAGCGCCGCGATCGTGCCCGTCCTGACCCATTTTTGCAATCATAATGCGGGGGCGGCGACCGGCATTTTCGGCGAAATGGTCGGTTTTTTGACGAATCTCATTCACCAGATTGTCGTCACTGCCATATTCGGAGCGATAGACTCCGCTGATACTGCGAATCACGGCCTGATACCTCCCATATACTTTCTC
>DSDE01000491.1 GCA_011049095.1 Fidelibacterota bacterium | reverse complement strand
CAGCATAATCTAATTTATCGATAGAAAAATTTATTTTGGACAGATGTGATCAGGAAAAATGAAATAGAGCTCCAGAAAAATAAATCAGACCTTGAAGATGGTTTGGCAACGTTGTATGAAGCCCAGAAAAAGAGGTGATAAAGTGAAAGAGTGGCGACGCTTAGACAATTTCTGCAGGAATTGAAAAATAGTCTCGATTTTCCCGTCCCCTTTGCCGTGTTAATGTGTATTAATGCTTGATAATCGGCTAAACTCTTTTTACATTCATTTCCAATGGAAATAATAACGAGACAAAAAAAGAAAAACCCTGTAAGCACTTGTCTCACAGGGTCTTGCAGTCTTGTACCGAGGGAGGGAATCGAACCCTCACGACCTTGCGGTCGGGGGATTTTGAGTCCCCTGCGTCTGCCAGTTTCACCACCTCGGCTTCAAAGAGCGGGAAAATATCAACTAAATTTTTATTAATGTCAAGAAAAATAAAATAAAGGGTTTTTATGTGTTCACAGACCGTTTCCCAGATTTTTTTGCAGAGTGCGCGCCAATTTGCTGGGCGCGTTGCTTACCAGTCCAAAAAAGGCGATGAGTGGATTCCCGTCACATACGGAAGTGTCCTGCAGCAGGTAAAAGGCATCAGCTATGGCCTTTGGAAGCTTGGAATGCGCCGTGGCGACCACATTGCGCTGCTTTCTGAAAACCGTCCCGAATGGGCTCTATCAGATTTTGGCATCACCACAGTCGGAATGGTGACAGTGACAGTCTATCCCACTTTGATTCCTCACCAGATTGAGTATATCCTCGAACACAGCGAATCGAAGATTGTATTTGTTTCCAGTGCAAATCAGGCGGAAAAAATCATCTCTATCCGCGCTAAGCTTCCAAAGCTGGAAAAAATGGTGGTTTTTGATGGCTGCCACAATCTGCCTGAAGAAGATTGGATCCTGAGCCTCGATGACTTGAAAAAATCTGGTGAAGCTTTTCAGGAGCTTTCAGAGCTTCATTTTGAAGATGAGGCAGAGGCCACCAAGCCTGATGATTTACTGACGCTGATTTATACCAGTGGCACAACGGGCAATCCAAAAGGTGTGATGCTGACCCATAAGAATCTGGCTTCCAATGTAGATGCCGGAATCACTGCGCTCAATATTCGAAAAGAGGACCATTTTCTCTCGTTTCTGCCCCTGAGCCACGTCCTCGAGCGGATGGCCGGACTGTTTTGCCCCTTTACCGTTGGCGCCACAGTCAGTTATGCCGAAAGTGTGGAGCAGGTGGCGGCTAACCTCAAAGAAATCCATCCCACGGTGGTCATCGCTGTTCCGCGCTTATTCGAAAAAATTTACAACCGCGTTCTTGAAGGAGTCAATTCCGGCTCGCCACTGAAAAAACTCATCTTCAACTGGGCCGTGAAAGTCGGTTCTCAGGTCAGCGCAAAATTCCGTCAGTTTGGAAAAGAGCCTGTGGGATTTCTGTCTTTTAAGTATAAAATTGCGGTCAAACTGGTTTTCAGCAAACTACAGGATGCCACCGGCGGCAGGATGCGCTTTTTCATTAGCGGCGGCGCACCCCTTCCCAAGGAGATTGGCGAGTTTTTTGACGCGGCCGGGCTCACCATTTTAGAAGGTTTTGGCCTCACCGAAACCTCGCCGGTGACCAATGTGAATCTGCTGAGCCGCTATAAATTTGGCACAGTCGGCCCCGTCGTCAAAGATGTGCAGGTAAAAATTGCCGATACCGGAGAAATTCTGGTG
>DSDE01000329.1 GCA_011049095.1 Fidelibacterota bacterium | reverse complement strand
TAATAAACCCTTCCCAAAAAGCGATGATCTGAATTGTGGGGCGAATAAGACGGCTTTTATAATTCACACGGGGAATGGCATGGGAAGCCGCGGTATGATGATTCACAAAACCGGCAATTTCATAAAAGCCATACCAGCCGCCGGGATGATTGGATTCAATAAATCTGTAAAGTTCATTAAGAATAAAATCACTATTTTTTGAATAATAATTGAGAATTTTGATGGGCACAGATTGATTAAGACGAAACGATTCGGTCAATGCCGAGCCCCAGAAAAAAATGCCTTTAAGATTTTTGGGGAAGGGATTCAGCTTATTTATAGCATGCGCTACGATGCGTGTTCCCAAACTGAAAGCGATGATATAAACCTGCTGCTGGCCGTCACCTGTTTCCTTTTTTAGAAATTTCAAAAAAGGCTCAATTTCTTTCTCAGCATTTTCTTTTGCCCGACCCCAATCATTCTTAATGTTGAATAAAGAATAATGTATGGAGTCCCAGGCATACGTAACCGCTGTTATACAATTATCAAGGTCCAAATCCTGAAGCTGCTCCTGTATCATTTTTTGCGTTTTACCGGTTTTATCTTCGCCGCCAAAGCCATGGACAAAAATTATTTTTACATTTTTTTGCTGCTCAGTGGGTTCTGTTCTTTTCCTAAAAAAACCACTAAGACTTGATATTGGGTTTATCATCTCCGGCTCCTTAAAAAATCTCTCACTCAACGATAGTTAAACGGCAACAAACTCATCAGCTCATTGAACTGTTCGGGCAGCGGATTCTCAATAAATTGGGCCAGAAACACTCTTTGGGATTCTGCGCCAGGCAGCGTCTGGGCTTTTTTGAGAAAATTCACCGCGTTATCCTTCAACTCTTGTCTATCTTCAAAGTAGAGCATACCCACAGCACTAATAACCGCACCGATCAAGGCAATGGTTCCGCCGTGACTTTCATTTTTACAGATTTCAATAGCCTGCAGAAAGGAAAGATAAGCTTGGTCCGGATTCTCTGCGTGGAGCAAAAGTCCCCGATAAAAAGCGATTAATTGCCAGGGATGGTAGGGTAATATCTGCCACGATGCCAAATTTTCCAAATAAATGTCACGATATGGCTTTAAATGAGGCCTTTCATAAAGCGCCCGCAGAAACAAATGATGGCGATATTGCAGCGCAGGACTTTCTGATTTGGCGAATTGAGCCGCAATCATTTCTTCTCCGAAAAAGGCTTTTAAGTCTGCGGTATTATTTTCCAATTTCCCTTCCACTGCATTAAATAGCCGATAAATAGTGCTTTGCTCCATCTCCTGGGCTTTGTTTTTCAGCTCACTTTCCTGAAAATAAGCCAGCGCGCCACTATAGGCTGCCTCCGCCTCCTCATATTTGCCTTCTATAGAATATGCCTGACCTAAACTGCTGTAAAAAAAAGCTTTATATTCAGGCTTAAAAAGATGAAAACTGGAAGAATCAATCCATTCGCGCACCAGTGCAAAAGCTTTGGAAAATAAAAAACTATCATTATAGTGCACTGCCAGATTCAAATCGCAATCGGCGGCCAAATAATGCTCACCCTTGGCCAATGCTTCTGATTTGAGCTGAGAATAGCTTTCAGCCAAACTCATTATGGCTTCCGGATTGCCGTCATGATTTGCCCTCTGCAAACGCAGCAGAGTAAAGAGCAATTTCAGCCGCACCGAAGCGGAGCCTTCCAAAGGGACAATCATGGGCGAAAGTTCTGTGAAATAGCGTCTCAGCTTCACCAGGTC
>DSDE01000303.1 GCA_011049095.1 Fidelibacterota bacterium | reverse complement strand
GTCATCGTCTCTAAATCCAGGTCAACCGGTACAAAAAGTCTTCCCCCAGCAGAAAAAATCATGTAACCCCTTGTTTTATTTCGATAATTGATGGCTATAGAACGGCCCATTGTGGCTTCCAGACTACGGTCGAGAGATGATGCGAAGCTGTAGCGCCCGGTGATGCGAAAAGAAATATTTTCCATACTGATAAAACGTTGTGGAAAAAGACCTTTTCGGGAATAGCTGGATACGAGCACGGTCATCATTTTGCCTTCATAGCCAAAAACTGCCAGTCCAAGATTTAATAACTGATAAACTTCAGCTTTAGTCTTTTTGATTTTGTAGCTTCGATGCTCCAGACCGATGCCGTAGCGATGCCAGGGGACGATATGTGTGCCGATTCGGCTGTGAAAGCTGGCTGTATAGTAGAGGCCATATAAGGTTTCAAGCTGTTCATTTTTAAAATGTCTTTCTCCGCGAAAAAGCTTAATTTGATAGGGCTGAGAAATACTGGAAGTGAGCAAGTCAAACAAATTGTAGCGATAGAAATTAGCTCGGTCATAAACTTCACTGTCTATGCGATAGACGATTGGCGCCAGGGTAGAGCTGGGAAAAAGGGAAAACTGAACAGAGTAAAAGTATTCCTTCGCGGTTGGAAATTCTTTATACCAGGTAAGCCTTGAAATACTGGTATAGACTAAGCTTGTGTCTGCAAAAGGGCTCTGCACAGCGAGACCCAGGTCAGGTAAAATAATAATGATGAGAGATGCTAGAAAAAGTATGGCTGATTTCACTTGGAAATTTCCACCAAAAAGACCGGCTGTCCGCCTGGCAGAATAAAACAGGCCGTGAGCCGTTTAGCCTTTAATAGGGGTGGATGAACGATCGTGGCAGGCGAGGCTAATATCTCTTTCCAGGCATCCAGAAGCCGGGCCGTCTGAATACTTAAGGTATCGCTGAATGTATAAGTTTTGTGGACTGCTGTTAATACGATGCCATTTTTAAAATAGATGCCATCATTGCTGCTTTCCCGCACTTTCAGCTTGAGTACATTTTCTAAATACATCCGGTCAAAGTCAGGGGCTTTAGTCCGAAACGTCAATTCTGGAGCAGCAATAAGGGGTTCATCAGGTGCAAATTGTCGGGAGGTGGTTTTGAAAAACCAGATGACGATGGCAATCATCAAAATAATTGCCGACATTCTTTGAATGGGGGAAACACTCATTGCTTATCTCCGAGCATTTTGGGCAGAATAAAAAGATTCAGCGAATTAAGCACAAAGTGGAGCAAAACGCCAGGCCAGATGCTGCCACTGGTCTGCAGCAGCCAAACAAGTATGAGTGAGCTGATGAAAATCCAGACGCTGGCTGTAAACCCCTGAAAATTTGTGTGCAGCAGGGCAAAAACAGCCGAAACAAGCAAAGCGGCCCACAGCCAATGCGTCCATAGATTAAGCAAAGCCAGAAAAAAGTAAGCGCGAAAAAGAATCTCTTCCACTGTGCTGGCGCTGATATTTATAAGAGCAGCATTTTGTTTCTGTTTTTGGGTTTGAGGCAGGAGAAAATCAGCATTGTGTAGCCGGTCGTCCCAGGATGCCCCCTGAATTTTTGAGAGGGATATTTCTGCGACAGTAAAGAGAATGCTCAACAGAATTGCAATGCCAATTCCCCAAAAGAGGTAAACAGCATCACTCATTTGCAAAGCGGCAAGAACACGGTTTGACCAGGCTTGCAGAGCCGGAAAACGACCAGGTATCAGATAGACGGGAAGCCAAACTG
>DSDE01000098.1 GCA_011049095.1 Fidelibacterota bacterium | reverse complement strand
TTTCAAGACACTGTAAATAAAGTATTGTAATCAGCTTTCCAGATTATTTAGGACAGCAGTGATCACAAATAATACAATGCCAAGCTAATCTGGATCTATAATTTGGATCTGAAGCTCGGGAATATTAGGCCTGAGAAAAAAATAGGCTGCATCAGGACGAAATTGAGTCAGATTTGTATCCAGAGCAGCAAAAAGCTTTGCCGGTGTCTCTTTGTGACGGGCTCTCACAAATGGCATAAGACTTATTTTTTCAGTAGCAAACTCCGTCTGGGACAAGATGTAGCCACCGCTGCTGAGCTGCTGCAAGATATACTTATTCGTGTCCTTTTTTTTTCTGATTCGAATTTTGCTTTTGTAAACCCGCTTTTCATTGGGCAAGAAAAATATAGCGCTGGAAAAACTCTCGGGACTAACGGCAAAGCGAGGCACGTCACTGCTATCCCAAGCTTTCAAATAAACACCATTATTGCTAAATCCATTTTCCGGCCAGACATTATTGCAAAAGCTGATATAAAATTCATGTGCCCTATCAGATAAGTTGCTGATTTCCAATTCCAACTCCACCGATTCATCGATAAGCAGATAGTTTACATTATTTCCAAAATCAACAGCCCCGCTTTCAAGCTGAAAATTACTTATATAGAGATGGATCAGGCTGATGGACGCCTGAATATTTCCCCTATTATCTACCACAGATTGTCCATCGGTCAAATAGCCGGCGCTAAATTGTATCTGCAGTGAATCAGTGAGATAATTTTCTTTAAAAAAATAGATGGTCAAAAAGCCGTTGTAGCCTGCACCATAACCTTGATTTGGCGGCGGGGGAATTTCCAGTTTATAATGACCCGATTCATCAGACCAGGCCTTCAGATTCAATTCTTCGCCCCAGACAAAGACATTGGAATGGTCACTATTGCTTTGTAATAAAATTTTTCCTGAAAGATAGAGCGGCTCGACTTCAGGTGTATCAAAAATCTCTAAATCACACCCAAAAAAGGAAATAGCAACAAGGAGCGCTGTGACTGGTTTTTTCATAATTTAATCTCCATTGTCAGCGCTATTTTTCTTTCATTCAGCATAATACCTTCATAGACCAGTTCATGTTTAATGAGATTATATCCATTGAACACAAAATTTAGTTCACGCTTCCAGGGTTTGAGGTAAAAACCAGCAGAAAAATTTAGGTTTCAGTAATTATCTATTTTCACCTCGGAGAATGTCAATTTGGAAAAACCAGCATCAGGCGCTGCAATGAGTCCAAGCTTCTCTGACTCGCGAAAGCAGATGAACTCTCCCTTTAAAATACCGGCGCGATATCGCAGGATAGCAGTTTCTTTGGCTGATGGCTTTAGGGGAAAGGCAAGAGGGTCAGAAAAGTAGAAACGGGCGCTGCTGAGATTCAAGCTCAGGTAATCTCTGAAAATGGCGATTTCCACAGAAGCTTCATAGCCCCTGTTTGAAGCTTTCTGATGATTATCAAAGAGATGATGAATGCCACCAGCATAAGGAATCAGCCGAATTTTATTTTGATACTGATAAGAGAAAAGCGACAGTGAGAGATTTCTAAAAAGAAAAAGAGGTGATTTTTTATCAGAGGCGCTGACAGAGAGTCCAATCTCGCTCATTTGCCTCTGCTCGCTTTTAATATTTTGCTGAATATCGGCTGGAATTGGCGCCGTGATTCGAATAAGCTGCTGGCTCAAGGAAGGAACACGGGCGCTGCTGCCGGTGTTGACATACATTGTATAGTATAGCTTATCGGTGCGGTAGTTTAT
>DSDE01000312.1 GCA_011049095.1 Fidelibacterota bacterium | reverse complement strand
GTATAAATGGCTATAATCAAAATAGTCAAAAGGATTACTGTTCTAATTCAAAAATGGTTTTATGTGCGCCACGCATACGATCAGCAACAATTCTGGCGATATTAATCATAATTTGCATCGAAATTGCAGGTTGTTCAGCGATAAGTTTTCTGAATTTTTCGATTGTCAGAGCCTGGCATCGAAGATTGTCTGTCGCTACCACATTGGCACTGCGCGGCTGACCATCTAAGAGAGCCATTTCTCCAAAGATTGTACCTGGCTCCAGGCGCTGCAGCCTTTTTCCCAGGGGCATATCAGCCACATTGAGAATAACATCAGCCCGGCCTGTGACAATCAGGTAGATGCAATCTCCAGGATCACCTTGCGCAAAGACCATTTCACCCATCTTAAACTCTCGGTATTCAAGGTATTTCAGCAGAATTTTGAGTTGATTATCGTTGAGGTCCTTCAGAATGGCAGGGGTAGAAATCTCGTCTTCCGGATGGGCTGGGGTTTTCTGCTGCTGCTGCAGGATTATATTTTCAGCATATTCCAAAGCTCTGTCTGTATCGGGAAACATTGTTTTATCAGGGTCCATATTTTGAACCAAGTCCAAATCTTTGAGAAAACTGAAATTATCATCGTCTGGGGTCAGATAGCTGAAAATAATCTGAACACCTTCATTTTTTGCATGACGATAAAGCTGCTGCAGAACCCTGCCTCCTGTGCTGTCAATCCGGTTGACGCGCTTCATATTAATGATGATGATTTTTGTGCCTCTATTGATAAGCTGTTCTACAGTATCGGAAATATGGTCTGCAGATGCAAAAAAGATGGTTCCTTCTAAATCAATAATAGCGATTTGGTGCCGATGGCGATTGAGAATTTCAGTCAAAGCCAGGCTGCGGTTTGTTTTGGAATGGAGACTTTCACCTGAGATTACGCGGCGGACGGCTCCCCTGGACATTTCCACAACAAAAATTAGAATAGAAAGGGCAATGCCAATAACGGCGGCAATGATTAGTTTAAAAATTAAAGTAATGAGCATAACGGCGGCAATAAGCATCAGATTAGCGAGAAAACGCCGTTTTCGCCGTAACGGGTTAATTATTGCTGCCTTGAAGAGATCTAGGCTCCAGCGGTCAAAGATACCAATTCCAATCATTACAACCATACCGGCAATGACTGCTTTGGGAATGTACGGAATAAGGGGAGAGAATCCAGCGCCAAAAAGCAGGACAAATAATGAGCAGCTTAAAGTAGCTCGCCAGCTCCGTCCGCCGGCATCGTAACTGACATTGCTGCGGCTGAGAAAACCACTGCCGGAAATTCCGCCCAACAGGCCAGAAATCGTATTGCCAACCCCGAGGCTCATTATTTCCCTGTTGGTATTGGGGCGCACCAAAGTAAGGTTTTGCCAGGAGAGAGCACTTAGCAGATCATCCACAGTCTCCAGAAATGCGATGGTTAATGCGCCGGCGAGTATGATATACCAGATGCTTTTTTCTCCCAGAAGCCATAATGTGTCGGGCATTGCTTGCCACACAAGGAGAGGATTGTCGTTTATAGAGAATTTTCCAAGTGTGTGACCGAGAGATTCGCCCAGTCCTATCCACTGTAAGATGTAATAGAGGACTGTCCCCCCAAAAAAGCTAAGAACCGCCGCCGGTACTTGAGGAATTATTTTATTACCTTTCCACATCAGCAGAAAACTAACGGTGGCCACAACGGGACTCAGGGGACGGACATTCTTTAGAATAACAGAAAAAGTCCAGTCGCTATTTGTTGTTTCAAGTC
>DSDE01000035.1 GCA_011049095.1 Fidelibacterota bacterium | reverse complement strand
GTCTGGAAGCGGTTTTGCATTATAGGATACGGGGAAAAAAGCGCTATGTTTTTACCCATAATTTGCGGCAGCTTCGGCATGATCCGCTGCAGATTTATATCGCTTCCCAAAAAATCCCGGGTCACGAAAGCTATCTTTTTGGTGATATTCACGTTCATTCTGATGCGACCGATGATCAGGTGGAATTTGGCGCACCCGTCGAATGTCTCGCCGCAACGGCAAAAGCTTTTGGCTTGCAGTTTCAGCCCATCACCGACCACAGTTATGACCTTGATGACGAGCCCGCTCATTATAATCTTCTCAATCCTAATCTTCCCCGCTGGAAAAAACTCACAGCCGAAATTGAGAAATTCAGCAGCTCTGATATGCTGCTTATTCGGGGCGAAGAGGTTTCTGCCGGAAATCATCGCGGCGAGAATGTCCATTTTCTTGTTATCAATCACTCAGAATATATCCCCGGCAGTGGAGACAGCGCCGAAAAGTGGTTTCGTTTCAAACCGGAGCTGAGCATTTCTCAAATTGTGGAGAAGGCCGATTCGAAAGCCTTGCTCATAGCTGCACATCCCGCAGAGCCAACCCCTTTTCTGCAAAAGCTGCTGCTGAATCGCGGCGCCTGGACTTTTCAGCAGCCAGATAGATTAAATGGTTTTCAGATTTTAAATGGCAAGCTGGATATTGGATTTCGAGAAGGTAGGCGGCAGTGGATAAAGCAACTTTTGCTGGGGAAAAAACAATTTATTTATGGCGGCAGCGATGCCCATGGAAATTTCAACCGCTACCGGCAGATTAAGATTCCGATGCTGACACTGCTTGAGAAAGATGAGCACACTTTGGGCTCTGGGCTGACGGCGGTGATGGCGAAAGCAAACCCAGAATCTATTCTGGAGGCGATGCAAAAGGGCAGATGCTATGTCACCACCGGTTTCGGTCTATGGCTGACTCTGGAAAATGAAGCAGGGCAGATATTCCACTTAGGCGAAGATGCTGCCGGCGAAGGGCTAACGATTCGAGCGCGGGTATTGAGCAATGCGGAGTTTGGCCCCGTTGAAAGGTGTCGTTTGTCTATGGGATTGATTGGCGAAGCTGAGGAGCAGGAGCTGATTTCTAAAAAAATGGAAAATGATGAATGGCAGGCTGAACTCAGTTTCTCACCGAAGGGTCCTGGTTACATTCGGCTTGAAGCCTGGAGCGCCACCGAAGCAGCTTTAAGCAATCCAATCTGGTTTGGAAAGGAGCATTGTTAATGAATCGCTGGCTGCCAATTTTTGCAGTTGTCCTGGCTGCATCTTTATGGGGAATGGATGGCGTGGCGCTGCGCCCGGCCCTCTATACTTTACCTGTGCCTTTGGTTGTGTTTGTGGAAAGCACTTTGGCTGCTGTACTTTTCCTGCCGGCTGCCTGGGAATATCGATGGGAGATTGCCGGATTAGAGCGCAAGTCCTGGCTTGCCTTTGTTGCTGTGGCCCTTTTTAGCGGCGCCCTCGGAACAATGGCCATCACCAAAGCCCTCTTTTATGTCCATTATGTTAATCTGTCGATTGTTGTGTTGATTCAAAAGCTTCAGCCTCTCTTTGCTCTCTTTTTTGCGGCTCTTTTTCTAAAAGAACGGCTGCCGGCACGCTTTTTTGGCTGGGCGGCGCTGGCTCTGGGCGCGAGCTATCTGATGGTCTTTGGATTCAGTCTTCCTTTTATTTCCGGGCAGCATCAGACGCTGGCAGCCATTGCTTTTTCTCTCCTGGCAGCAGTCAGTTTCGCCGCCGGGACTGTCCTTTCTAAATATGG
>DSDE01000511.1 GCA_011049095.1 Fidelibacterota bacterium | reverse complement strand
GGCCAATGCTGCGGCGCTTTGTCATTAAGTGGTAGCCGGAAAAGAGTAAAATCAATAAGAGTAGAGTATTGGCAGCGGGGAAGATGGCTGCCCGCCAAACGATTTTTCGCCAGGTGTCTGCGGTGATATCAATGCCAAAAACACCGATGACCTCGTTGCTAAGGGGGTCGGTAATGGGAATGAGGGGGCTGATCCATAGGCCCCAGCTATCAGATACAGGCCCTTCCACGATGGCTTCTCCCGTGTCAAATATGGCGATGAGCTCCTTAGTCGCCTCATCATAAATCTGTCCTGCCGGAGAAGCGTCTTCATCGCTGTCGGGTTCTGAGTCGACATAGAAGAAGATTTCGCCATTGGCATTTCGGCCCATAACATAGAGCCATTCCCAATGGGTATTGGTTTCTCGGGAGAGAGACATCTGGTATTTTAATCTTTCATAAAGCGCTGTGCCTAAGTCGGCTTCGGTTCCGCTGAGCTCCTTGATCCATTGAGCTTTGATTGTTCTGGATACGATATGTGCCTGCTGGAGACTTTCTGCTCGCATGACGGTATCTTTGGCTCTGACAGCACTCCAACTGAGCATCATCCCAAAAATTAAAATGATGACGCCGCTTGTATAAACCCAGATTTTAATCTGCGTTAGCTTGTTGCTGCTATTTGGTATTGGTGTATTCATTTTTTTGCTTCCTGATTGCCTGTTTCCTGCTTATTGTGTCCATTCAATATAGCGCGTACTTTTTTCCCAAGCTTTGGGAGTGAAAAGGGTTTTTCGATGAATTCCACTTCTTTGTCCAGAACGCCGTGGTGCGCGATGACATTGGCGGTGTAGCCAGACATAAACAGCAGCTTTATATTCGGGCGATGTTTTAAGATGATTTTTGCAAGCTCCCTGCCGTTCATTTCCGGCATTACTACGTCGGTAATCAGCAAGTTTATCACACCATCATAATTTTTAACCAAAAAAACAGCCTCTTGCGGTGAGTTTGCAGTCAGCACTTTATAGCCAAATTCCTCTAGCATCATTTTTCCCATTGCGAGGATAGATGGCTCATCTTCCACGATCAAAATGCTTTCATTGCCGGTGAGCTTGCTCAAATCATCTGTGATCAGTGTTGTCTTTATCTCTTCGGACTCAGATTTTGGGATGTAGATACGAAAACTTGAGCCTTTTCCTGGTTCGCTGTAAACATTGATGAAGCCCTTGTTTTGTTTAATGATGCCATAGACCGTAGCCAGCCCAAGGCCGGTGCCCTTGCCGACTTCTTTTGTTGTGAAAAAGGGTTCAAAGAGCTTTTTCTGCGTCTCCTGATCCATTCCGCATCCGTTGTCAGAAACAGTGAGCACAACAAAGTTGCCTGGCAGAAAGCCGGGATGCTCAGCGCAGTAGGCCTCATTCAGGGATGTTCTTTTTGTTTCAATGGTCACCTTACCCACGCCGTTGATGGCATCCCGGGCATTCACGCAGAGGTTGGCCAGAATCTGATCTATTTGGGCTGGGTCCATTTTCACCGGACAGCTTTCCCTGGAAGGTTTCCACAGGAGGTCAATGTCTTCGCCGATGAGGCGTCGCAGCATTTTAAGCATCTCTTCCACCGTTTCATTGAGGTCCAGCTCTTTTGGCTTAATGGTCTGTTTGCGGGCAAATGCCAGTAGCTGCCGAGTGAGATTGGCTGAGCGCTGGGCAGCTTTAAGTATTTCATTGAGGTATTTCTTTGTCTCTTCAGAGATATTTTTATCCATCAGCACCAGCTCAGCGCTGCCGACGATAACACTCAGCATATTATTAAAG
>DSDE01000497.1 GCA_011049095.1 Fidelibacterota bacterium | reverse complement strand
GAGTTTATTGTAGCGCCGCACCATACGATAGCGAGCGATTTCATTCAGCTCATTTCTTTTGATGTGTCGATATTCTGAAACCTTTCCCAGATTGACGGAAATAATCTGGTCTTCAAAATAGGAATAGGCATAAAGCTCACCCTGGCTGTTTTCACGAAGGATAATTTCCGGATGCATTCTGGCAACGAGACCTTTCACCGCAGCGGCGATTTCATTGTTGCTTTCAGAATCACTGTGGTCTATCTCCATGCTCTGATTCAGGTTCTCCAGAGCATCCCGCAAGTCCTTGAGATGACCCATGAGCATTTCCGAGATTTTTATCATTTTTTTATTACTCGTTTCATTTCTCTACTCTTATCGGTCGATTTTGTAAAAACTAAGCTCCAGATGAAAAAATGAATAATTTGTTAATTGAGCCTGAAATTTTGTGCGATTTATTCTCAGATTTTATACAAATTTATCAAAAGCACCCTTGAACGAGAGTGTTAAAAAGCGATTTAATCTCATAAATTTGCTGCAGCCAGAGCCGCACCGACAATGCCAGCGTTATTTTTCAGTTCAGCAGGCACCACTGGGACATTCACCTTGAGGTATTCAGAAAATTTATCCATTTTTTTGGATATACCCCCACCGATGATAAAAAGGTCCGGATAAAAAAGCTTGGTCAGATAGCAAAGATATTCATCAAAACGAGCTGCCCATTCTTTCCATTTTAACTCATCTCTCTTTCTTACTGCATCAGAAGCATAGCGCTCTGCTATGTCGCCCTTATACTCCACGTGGCCAAATTCTGTATTTGGCAGGAGATGTCCGTCATTAAAGACGACCGTTCCCAGACCGGTGCCGACTGTAATGAGAATCACTACACCTTGCCGATTCTTTCCGGCGCCAAAAGTCAGCTCAGCCAGGCCGGCAGCATCGGCATCATTTAGCACCTTAAAGGGGCAGCCAGTGGCTTCAGAAAAAAGAGCCGCGGCATCCTTGCCAATCCATTCTTTGTCAATATTGGCAGCAGTACGAACTACACCCGCCTTGACTGCAGCAGGAAAGCCACAGCCAACAGGGCCTTTCCACTGGAAATGTGCTGTAAGCTCAGCAATTTTTTTAGCCACAGCTTTGGGTGTCGCCGGGTTGGGTGTTGCGATGCGATATCTTTCCGCAAGCGCTTCGCCCGTTTCAGCATTGATGGGAAATCCTTTTATCCCGCTGCCGCCGAAATCAATCCCTAATACATCCATGGAAAACTCCTATTTTGAAAGTGTCGATTTGACAGTAAAAGTTAAAGGCATCTTCGGCCAGTGGCAGAATATCATTCCCGATATGACACTGCAGATGAAGCAGGTCTTTGCCAGTCAGGTCGCCTAAATCTTTTATCTGTATCTCGTCAAAGGCAGATTTTCCGGCGGCAATGCTTTCCATATCATAGTATTTGTAATGAACAGGCGCGATTTCATCCCAGTAACGCTGATTGGCTGCTTCTTCTGGACTCAGTTTCATTTTACTGCCCATAAGCTTCGTTGTAGTCTTCTATTGCTGCCTGCACCACCTTTATAGCATGCTCCACACCATAAATCGTATCAATACAGACGGTGCTTGGCTCGCCGGGCATCACTTTATAGGTGGTAAAATAATGACGGATACGCTCCACAATGATTTTAGGCAATTCATTGATATCGTGAACATCATCCCAATAGGTATCATTATCCAGTACTGCGATAATTTTGTCATCTGCCTCTTTATCATCTACCATCTGGAGGCCGCCAATGACCCTGGCGTTGAGAATGACTTCGCTGCGGTTAATGGG
>DSDE01000292.1 GCA_011049095.1 Fidelibacterota bacterium | reverse complement strand
TCGCTGTCTTTTTCGATATAGGTATCGGTGGTCGGTAAATAGGCTTCAGGCTGATAATAGTCATAATAACTGATAAAGTATTCGACGGCATTATCGGGAAAGAAGTTTTTAAATTCTCCAAAAAGCTGAGCAGCCAGGGTTTTATTGTGAGATATGATCAAAGTCGGTTTCTGCACTTGTTCGATGACTTTTGCCATTGTGTAGGTTTTGCCGCTGCCTGTGATTCCCAGCAATACCTGGAATTTTTCACCGTGTTGTATAGCTTCAGTCAGTGCTGCGATAGCCTGAGGCTGGTCTCCTGTGGGTGAAAAGGGTGATGCTACGCGAAACTGTGACATAATGGCATAATTTAGCGTAAAGCAGGCAAAGAGGAAACAGCTTTTTAGAATAACCGATTATCGGAGATTGATAAAAGTTCAGTCAATCACAGCTTATCAGTCTCTTTTTGATCCTAAAAAATATAATTTTAGCTTTTGCCCGGCATTTTTTTCTTATCACTACTGTGTGAGATAGAGGTCAATGGCTTCTCCATTAAAGTGGGCAACGCCTCTTACAGCGCCATCTTCTATGATCAGGTTGCCAATCTGCATTCCGTTTTCACTGGTGTAGAGAAGGGTATGCCATTCTCCATTATAAATTGTTTCAAGAGTGATGGCCGATTCGCCGAACCAGAATACATTGCGAGCGCCTTCCATTGGGCCGATACCGGCTCCTACGACCACTATATACCAGCCGTCGGCTGTTTTAGCGATGGCCGATATGGAGAGATTAACCATTGAATTGCTAATTTCAGTAATTTCGAGAAAGGGACCGGCCATGGCCTCGCCATCTACAAATAAATAATAGGCGCTTGTGTCCAGGTTGGCGCTGTTTGTTGGAGCAGCTTTGGCGCTGTATGCATAATGCTCCTCATGCAGTGGATGTATCAAATGAATATCACGTTCTCTAGTTTTCAAGTCAATGCCATTGCGAAAAAGTTTCCAATCTCCATTTTTATCCTGGTATGAATAAAAATAGTAAAGGACTTGCCCTTTTCTAAAAAGTGCAATATCACCTGGTTTTTTAAAATAATCAAGGGTATCAGTGACTGTAAATTCACCAAAAGAACCGCTTTGAGAATAATGAAGCATGCCACTGTAGCTTTCATTTTGCGGGCTGTTGCTCATTATTAGCTCAAGAGCCTGACGTTTTGAGTAGTAAGCGAAATCTTTTCCACTGCCGCTGATTTGCAGATGACTGATTTCAGCGCCGTAGGCATATTGCTTAGCATTTATGCTTAGAAGCTGATCAGCAGCGAGCCCGCTCTCAATTTTTCCGCATACTTGACCGTTTTTTGAAAGTTCATAGTCCACACAGTCAGATACCGGCTGCACCACCAATGACTTTATCCCGATTGTAGAGCAACTGATTGCTATTTTCATTTTCTTTGGCCAGATAGAGGCAGCAAAAAGCGGATTTGCCGGAGCGAAGTTTTGGGACCTCGAAATAGGGGCCATATTTCTTGTCACCTTCTACGGCAAACCAGCCTTGTTCATTTTTCGCGGTGTATAAAAAGCCGCTGCTGTCTAAAGTTGCTTGGAGATATTTTACTTCAAGCCAGGGGCCAGTCTTGCCATTCTCAAATCTTACAAAATATTGTTTATTATCAGGATCATTCCTGTTTATGACCGTCAAAGCTGCATAGCTTAGAATATCAGCTTGTAGCTGAATCAATTCTTCTCCTTCCTCAAGGTCCAGCGGTAAAGAGAAGGCCGTTTCCTGTGCCTGAAGGGAATTTAGCACAATCAAAAGAAACACGAGGCAGTGTACTCTAT
>DSDE01000401.1 GCA_011049095.1 Fidelibacterota bacterium | reverse complement strand
GCTTTTGTACAAAAAGAGATTTATAAGGGAAAGACTGTCTTCGTTACCAGATTTAGCGGACAGCCAGCGCAAAATATTCCGCAAATCAGTGAGGCGGCAAAAACAATTCGCACACAGCCGAAAGGGTCTGTTTTGCTGCTTACAGATGTAAAGGATGGCTATTTCGCTAATGAGACGGTGGAGGCTTTTAAAAACTATGCTAAAGAGAATAAGCCATACGTGACGAAAAGTGCGATTATCGGGCTTAGCGCTGTGAAAAAATTTGTAGTGAATATCGTCTCCAAGTTTGCCGGTCGTGATCTGAAAGCCTTCGACAGTGAACAGGCGGCAAAAAATTATCTGGTTTCATAAACCGGATTAATCTGACAGATTATTTATGTTTTTTTTTTTCAGACAGGATTTTTTTGGGAAATTTTAGCACGTTAGAAAAGTACACTTTTGATTGTGTTTTACTAATTATTTGAGGAGTGATATATGAAACGTCTTGTATTGTTTTTTTTGCTTTTTTATGGAATATCTCTTTTTGCCGGGCCAAAATATGCTATTAAATCAGGCTATATAGAATATCAGCTCAGCGGCTCGACAAATGGGGTAAAAAAAATCTGGTGGGATGATTATGGCTCCAAATCAAGAACCGAAGAGCGGAGTGTGACAGAAACAAAGATTTTTGGAATGGTCAGTCGTGAAGAAAAAAACCAGGTTGATATTATAAATGGTTATGATATTTATAGCTATAACCCTGAAAGCTTAAGTGGCACAAGGTCGCAAAATCCCTTTGGCGATTTAGGTGAAAGCCTGACTGAAAATTTAACCGAAGCAGAACAAAAAGAGCTGGCAGATCAGATTCTCAATTCCCTTGGCGGCAGCATTAGCGGCTCAGAAAAGATTCTGGGGAAAAATTGCGCTATAATGGAGCTTATGGGTTCTAAAAGTTGGATTTACAAGGGTATTTTGCTGAAATCTGATACCAGGGTGATGATGATTCAAAACACCCAGACAGCAGTAGTTTTTAAGGAAAATGAAAAACCTGCCGCCTCACTTTTTATTCCCGAAGCGAATATTGAATTCCAGGATTTAACGGTGATGCAAGAAGCTTATGAATCGGAATATGCAGATGATGATTCTGACGATAATGCAGACAATGATGAGCCCATCATTCCAGTAAATTATTCATTTGATAAATTTCAATCGGTCATTACCGGCTTTTCCGCTGAGGATTACCGGCAATTGATGGTTGTAGATGAGGAGGGTCAGTACATTGCCACCTATATGAAAGGATTTGGAAATCTCATCTCCATCGTGCTCAGCTCTGCTCAAATGCATCCAGAGTTCCCTGGCTTAGAGACTTTTCGCGATGGTGGCAAAACTTGTCATTACGGTATCGTAAATGACGATGGCAATGAAGTTTCAGTGCTGATAGTCGAATATCCGGCACAGGATATGGCGCTGCTTATTAGCAGTAAAACAATGGGTCAGCAACAGCAGAGCAAAGAACAGATGCTCACTTATGCCAGGCAGCTTAAATTCTGATAATTTGATCCTCGGTGTATTAGTAAAAGCTAAAGCTTCATCCCAATACGCTGGTAAAGAGAGAGAATTTCAGTTTGCCAGAGTCTGGCGGACTTTGACCGACAGTTCTTTCAGATTCAGCGGCTTGGGCAGAAAGACGATGTCCTCATCCAGGATGCCATGATGGGCAATGACATTGGCTGTATAGCCCGACATAAAAATGGTTTTGATTTTCGGAAAAATAGCGCGGATCTTTTCGGCCAGGATTCGTCCGTTCATTTGGGGCATGACCACATCGGTCAGCAGCAG
>DSDE01000123.1 GCA_011049095.1 Fidelibacterota bacterium | reverse complement strand
TGTTTAAGCTCCGTTTGCCCGCTGAGAACCCTGAAAGCGCCATCAGCCATAGCAATCAATTCATTTTCCCCTGGATAAAAAAATATTTTAAAATTTGGTATATGTTTTTTTAGTGCGCTCTGGATATACTCGGAATGGGTAAGCCCACCGGTAAGCAATATGGCTTTGGGCGAAAAATCACAGGCGGCGAGCATAGCGCCAATCTCTTTTCTTATCTGATAAATCATCGCATCGTAGATCAGCTTTGCTTTTTCATCTCCATTTGCAATTCTCTGCTCTATTTTGCGGGCGTCATTGGTGCCAAGATATGCTTTAAGCCCACTGTTTTTTGAGAATAGCTGTTCCAGCTCTGCTTTGCTGTATTCTCCTGAAAAAGCCAGCTCAATAAGCCCTGCAAGGGGCAATGCACCGGCTCGCTCAGGAGAAAAGGGACCCATTCCTAAAAGTCCGTCATTGACATCAGCAATTCGTCCTTTTTTAACCGCGGCGATGGAAATCCCGCCTCCTAGATGAGCGACGACAAAGTTCGTTTCAGTTATTGTCCATTTTTGTTCATCGCAGCAACGGCGAACCATAGCTTTGATATTCAGTGCGTGTGAGCGGCTTTTTCTCCGAATAGCCGGCACACCACTTATATAACTGATGGGCTCAAACTCGTCAACGGTCACTGGATCAATGATAAAAGCCGGCAAGTTTCTGGTTTTAGCTATAGCATCAGCCAGCATCGCTCCCAAATTGCTAGCATGGTTTCCATAGCGGGCATGACGCAGATCATCCAGCATTTTTTCATTGATGGCATAAACACCGCCTTCCATAGGCTTCAGCGGGCCTCCCCGCCCAACGGCGGCCGAGAGATTCTCAAGGTCTTGAGGGTTAAGGACTTCCATAAGTTGTTTGTAACGCATTTCAAATTCTCTGGCCACATTGTCACTATGAATGGCATCTGGGGGAAAAGGAATTGATTTTTCCCATATCAGTTCGCGATTCCGGAAGAGACCAATCTTCGTTGAGGTGCTTCCCGGATTAATCGTTAAAATCTTTTTCACAAAATTGCTCCCAATTGAAATTTGCTTTAAATTGTGCCAGGTGACCCCGACAGGCGTGGCAATCGCTATTGCCAAAACCCGGAATAAAACGCAAAAAGTCAGGCTCTTGTTCCAGGCTCTGATTAAGATAACATTCCATTTCAGCAGGCAAATTAAAAATGTGATATTTTATCTTTGTCATTTGTGGGTGAGTGGTGAGCTGGTCAATATGCCATTGAAGGGGTTTCATTTGCTTCAGATGTCGGGAGATCCGCTTCTCAATCCATCGCTTGCTGCGCCCGGTATAAATATAAACACCCGGTTCAAGTGTCATTCTTTCTGGCTTTTCTATTGTGAAATCACAATCAAAAAAGAGATAGAGTTGGTAAATCGCCGCACTTTTTATCTGCATCAATAGAAGATACAACTTTTTTAAATATCTGCCAAGAAAGGGTTTTGTATTTTGCAGAAATTTGGAAATAAAACTATCTGTGAGATCGCTGCCGTCCTAAATAATCTAGAAAGCTGATTACAACACTTTATTTACAGTGCCTTGAAAACTGAGATTTGAGGATTCTCGGTTTAATCCCCGAAAATCTCATTTACTGCATCTATCCTTTTCCTTTTAATTTGGCTTGATCCGTCAGGGGACGGACAGGTTTAAATTAAGCAACACTTCGACTCCGCTCAGTGACCGAGGCTGTCACAAATTCGGGGAAGATTCTGCCTGAAGGCCCGGATTAAGGCAGTCAGCATAATCTAATTTATCGATGGAAAAATTTATTTTGGACAGA
>DSDE01000313.1 GCA_011049095.1 Fidelibacterota bacterium | reverse complement strand
TCGACTCCGCTCAGTGACCGCACTTCGTCCGTCGACTGACGGCTCAGTGACCGGGGCTGTCACGAGTTAAGGCAGTCAGCAGAATCTAAATTATCGGTGGAAAAATTTATTTTGGACAGATGTGCCACCAGACCTGTTTTTCTTTTTACGTATAAACATAGGCAAATATAAAGCTAAAATTGGCCTGCGCCATCCAAAATGGTGGCGCAAATATTGTATGTAAATGAATATCAGCGACATACAAAACACTTATTTTTAAAGTGTCGAAGTCAACAATTAAGAATTTGATGCCCTGGACCTGACAAAACGATGGACTTATCCGGCATCATCTGCAGAAACAAAACGATAAGCATCGATGGATGCTATCCTGACGCACTTTTCCCAGAACACTACTCAGTAAATTTCCGGAACAAAAGTCTGGTCACTCATTGGTGGCCTGATATAATTGTCTTCGATTATTCGGGGAGCAAGTTCAATTGGCGCAGGTGTGAGGTCTTCATAATCAAAGAGGCTGAGCAAAAAAGAGATTGAATTAAGGCGAGCCCGTTTCTTGTTGTCGGCATTCACCACATACCATGGCGCCTGTTTGATATCACAATGTTTAAACATCTCATCTTTAGCTTTGGAATATTCCACCCATTTATCGCGGGAGGCCAGGTCCATTGGGCTCAGCTTCCAGCGCTTTGTCGGGTCTTCCAGACGGGCTTTAAAGCGACGTTCCTGCTCTTCATCAGATACTGAAAACCAAAATTTAATAATCTTAGTGCCGCCTCGCACCAGCATGCGTTCAAATTCGGGAGCGCTGCGAAGAAATTCCCAATATTCGTCTTCTGTGCAAAAACCCATAACTCTTTCTACACCGGCTCTATTATACCAACTGCGATCAAAAAGCACCATCTCTCCCGCTGCCGGCAGATGGGGCACATAGCGCTGAAAATACCACTGTGATTTTTCCCGCTCAGTGGGAGTGCCTAAAGCGACAATACGGCAGATCCGAGGGTTGAGACTCTCGGTAATACGCTTAATGACACCGCCTTTGCCGGCAGCGTCTCGCCCTTCAAAAATAACGACCACTTTAAGTCCCTTCGCTTTAATCCACTCCTGGAGCTTAACCAGCTCAATTTGCAGTCTGGCCAGCTCTTTTTCATAAAGCTTATTATTGATGGTGCGCTTATCCCGACGTTCCGGCTCGATATGACGACTATCCCCTTGATCCCCGCTCTCTTTCTGCTTTTTGCTTTTCTTATCTTTGCTCATATTTTCTCCTTTTTTTTCCTCTCCTAAAAATCTCTGCTTCTCTCTGGTTCATTGAGAAAAGTTCTGATATTTATCTAGATTGGCAAAGTCTTCTCCATTCTCAAATGTAATCAGCGAAAAAGCTCGCTGAGCAAAATTAAAGCCCAGATAATAACCGCAGCGATGATGAGATACTTCACCACCGTGGATGCTTTTTGCGTATCGGGCGTTGGACTCTCTTTTTTGGGTTTTTCTGGTACACTTGCCTGCCTGCTCCATCTGGGTGGCGGAGATTCTCGGCTGCTTGCCACTTTCTCTTCATTGGCTAATCGGCCTGCCCGCTCGGCTTCCTGCTGCAACTGACGCATTTTCGCGCTGGTGAGCTCATTGAATTTGAGCTGCCGATGACTTATCAAATCATCAAAATCGAGTACCAGCTCATCTTCGCTAATATCCTCCGCTTTACGCCGCAAAAGACCATCAAAATCTTTATTAAATTCTGCAAAAAAGGCACGAATTGCCGAAAAAGTCCCTTCAACATTTTTGCCGTTGATAGCAATGATGATTTTAGCTCCCTTATTATCAAC
>DSDE01000164.1 GCA_011049095.1 Fidelibacterota bacterium | reverse complement strand
GTTCTATTTTTTATTTTCTTACAAATTATATTCATACGTCAAGATAACGGATGTTAAATGGAATCTCAACAGAAAATTTTCCCAAATAAAAAAATTTAATTTAGATCACGCATCGAAATGGGAAAGCACGGCTTTCAGCTCGGGAATTTTTACCGGCTTGCTGACATAGTCATCCATTCCGATGCTGATGTAGCGTTCCCGGTCACCGGCCATTGCATTGGCAGTCATAGCTACAATGCGTGGTTTATCAGGTCCGTATATTTTCCGGATTTCTTTTGTGGCATCGATGCCGTCCATTTCCGGCATATTGATATCCATAAAAACCAGATCAAAATTCTCCAAGCTTAGCATTTCCAGAGCGATTTTTCCGTTTTCAGCCACTTTTACTTCATAGCCTAATTTTTCTAAAAGCCGGGCGGCTATCTTTTGATTGATGATATTATCTTCTGCCAGCAAAATTTTTGCTGGATGCTGGTTGGCAAAGTCATTTTCCAGCTCCTTGGTTTCGTTACTAGTCTTGTTTTTGTTGTGAATATTGTGTTTGTCGAGAAGTGAAGCAAGAGAGCTTTTCAGCCAACTAAGGCGCAGCGGTTTGCTGACAATAGCCACATCTGGTATAAGGCGGGCTTTTTCTCCTAAACTTTCATCAAATACTAGTAAAAGCAGCAAAGCAGAGCTGTCTTTGCGCACCCATCTGTAGAAATTGTCAAAATCATCCTCAATGAAGCTTTGCTCTATCAGCAGGAAATCATATTTTTTTTCAGAAACCAAGCCCTCTCTCAATGCCTGAAAATCTACAGCATATTCGACCTGCATTTGATATTTTTTAAAAAAATGTTCTAAAATACCCATTTCTTGGCGATGGGGTGAAGCAATGAGGATTTTTTTGCTTGAGAGCTCTTTTCTGAGTGGGTCTTCTTCAGATGATTGAATTCGAGGCGCCACGGATTGATAGGGAATTTTGAAGTAGAAAATGCTCCCCTTTCCCGCTTCACTGATGACGCCTATCTTTCCGCCCATCATTTCGATGAGTCGTTTGCTGATGGCCAAACCCAAGCCGGTGCCGCCATAGCGCCGTGTTGTTGTGCTGTCCACCTGGGAAAAAACCCGAAAAAGCCGGTCCTGTTTCTCTATGGGAATACCGATGCCACTGTCTTCTACTTCGGCAAGCAGAATTGATTCTGGTGATTTTGGGTCTAAAGCTAATCGAATCGTAAGATAGCCTGAATCAGTAAATTTGATGGCGTTGTTGGTGAGATTGAGTAAAACCTGCCGTAGCCTGGTTTCATCGCCCAAAATAATTTCTGGAACGCTATCATCAATAAAATAGTAGAGTTGAAGTTCTTTTTCCCGAACTTTTGGTTTTACTACATCAATGACTCCCTCCACCAATCCGTTCAGGTGAACCGGCAGTTTTTCCAGCTCCAACTTTTCTGATTCTATCTTGGCAAAGTCCAGAATATCATTAATCAGCGAGAGCAGCGCCTGGCTGCTGTATTCAATGGTCTGAAGATAATCATTTTGCTCTTCATTCATTTTGTCATTTTTCAAAAGGGTGGTGGCGCCAATAATTCCGTGAATCGGAGTGCGGATTTCGTGACTCATTGTTGCCAAAAATTCATCTTTTGCCCGAGAAGCCTTAATGGCTGTCTGGGCATTATTTTCCGCTGCTTTTTTTGCCTTCTCAAGCTGTGCCGTTCTGTCTGTGACCAAATCTTCCAAATGGTCGCGATATAGTTGCAATTCCTGATGCTGCTTCTCTACGGTTTTAAAGGCCAGCATAAAGCGCATAGAAAGGAAAACTGCCTGGCCCAACATGAATAAAATCATGCC
>DSDE01000162.1 GCA_011049095.1 Fidelibacterota bacterium | reverse complement strand
TTATGATTCAGAGAATAAATCCTCTGAACGGAGTTCTTCATCTCCTTGAGCTGATTTATAAGCTGTTTCGTATCAAAGGCTTCAAAATGATTCACTATCAAGTCCAGTGAAATCATAAGTGATGAAAATGGATTGTTGAGATCATGAGCCACAATGGAAAAAAGCTGTGATTTTGTCTGGTTAGCAATTTCCAGATTATTTTGAATAGCTTTACGATGCTCAATTTCCTGCTCGAGCTGACTTTTTGTGTATTTAAGAGATAGCTGGTTTTCTACCCGTACCAGCAATTCACGGGAGTTAAAAGGTTTAGTAATATAATCCTGACCGCCAACCTGGAAACCGCGGACGATGTTATCCATCTCAACTTTAGCGGTGACAAAAATCACTGGAATATCTTTGCTCGGTTCATTTTTCCGTAAAATCTCACATAATGTAAAGCCATCCATTACCGGCATCATGACATCCAATAAAATCAGGTCTGCAGTTTCATTCTTCAGCATCTGCAAAGCTTCTGCACCGCTTTGAGCATAAATGACGCGATAATTTTCCCGCTCAAGAATGTTTAGAGCCACGTGAATATTCGTTGCAATGTCATCAACGACCATTATGGTCATATCTGCAGGATTATAGGGAATTTTCATTTTTTTACTCCTTGGCTTGCTGGTAAAGCAAAATAAAAGGTCGTTCCTTTTCCCTGTTGGCTTTCCAGCCAGATGCTTCCTCTATTCTTTTCCACAAACTCTTTACATAGCAACAGGCCAAGACCGCTTCCTTTTTCATTCTCTGTCCCGCTGGTGCTTATTTTCTCGTCTATTTTAAAGACTTTATGTTTTTTTTCATCGGGAATGCCAACCCCATTATCACGAACTGCAATCAGCACTTCACCGTTGCTTTCTTCAGCAGTCAGCTCAATACGCCCTTTGCGTGGCGTAAATTTTATGGCATTACTAATTAGGTTCCGAAATACTGTTAATATCATATTGTAGTCGGCATAAACTCTTAAATTTTGATCAATATTATTCACCAGCTCAATGTCTTTTTGCTGAGAAGAGTGGTCTAAAAAGGCAGCCGCTTCCTTCCCCAGATCATAAATAGGCAAATGATGAGGATTAATTTCAATCCGATTGGTTTGAGATCGGCTCCAATTGAGCAGATTTTGCAACATACTGGATATACGCTCCGCAGCATCAGCAATATTAGCTATAAATTCCGTTCTTGCTGCCTCGCTAAGATTCTCGTAGCTGCTCGCTAAATACTCCGAAGTCATCAGAAGCGTGGCAATTGGATTGTTTAGGTCATGGGCGATGATGCTGAAAAATTTATCCTTGGTAGCATTTGCTTCTTTTAGCTGATACTCACGAATCTGTAGCGCTTCCTGGGCCATAATTCTATCTCGGATCTCGCTTTTCAGTTTTTCTATATTACTGCGCAGATTCAGGTGGGTTGCAACTCTGGCCAAAAGTTCCTGGGCATTGATAGGCGTGCTTACAAAATCTTGAGCGCCGGCATTAAAGCCTCTGACCAAGCTGTCGGTATCATTTCGGCTGCTTATAAATATTATGGGAATATCATAGAAAACATTATTTTTTTTAATCGTTTCGCAGAGTTCATATCCATTCATCAACGGCATTTCAATATCAAGGAGAATCAGGTCAAAGTTATTTTCAGCCAATATTTCGAGGGCCTCATGAGCGCTGACGCTGCTGTGTACATCATATCTGTTTGATTCAAGAATCTTTTTGACGATTGAATGGTTCATCCTGGTGTCATCAACAAAAAGTATTCTGCTCTTTCCTATATTTTGATCTGCCCTTTTCACGCCCCATATAATAGC
>DSDE01000091.1 GCA_011049095.1 Fidelibacterota bacterium | reverse complement strand
GAAATGCCCTCGATCATGGCTTGGAAGACAGCGCCGAAGAGAGACGTAAAGCCGGAAAACCTGAAAAGGGCTGCATAATACTCCGCGCTTATCATAAAGGCGGTAATATTGTCATCGATATTATAGATGATGGACGTGGCCTTGATCGGGAAAAAATCATCAAAAAAGCAATAAGTCAGGGAATCATCAAATCTGATGAGACTCTTTCAGACAGAGATATTTTCAATCTAATTTTTGAACCTGGTTTTTCCACGGCAAAAAAAGTAACAGATGTATCCGGTCGAGGAGTCGGCATGGATGTGGTCAAGAAAAACATAACCGGGCTTCGAGGCAGAGTGGAGATTCAAACTGAAGCAGGTAAAGGAAGCGCCTTTTCCATCAGACTGCCACTGACAATGGCTATTATTGAAGGTATGGTCATCCGAATCGGAAATGAGCGATATATCTTGCCAACACTCAGTATTACTACCAGCTATCGTCCGAAAAAAGAAGACATTAGTTCTGTTGTAAAAAGGGGAGAGATGCTATCTCTCCACGGAAAGCTGTTGCCACTTTTTCGATTAAGTAAAATATTTAATCTAAAAAATTGTGTCAGTGATCCGACACAGGGCTTAGTTGTAGTTGTAGAATCAGATGGACACCAGGTAGGTTTTTTAACAGATGAATTACTCGGGCAGCAACAGATTGTTATCAAATCGCTTGGCGCCTCACTGCAGGGGATTCCAGGTATTTCAGGAGGAGCGATTCTTCCCGATGGCCACGTTGGTCTGATATTGGATATTTCTGGTCTGATTGCCCTTGCCCACGGAAATATAATTTCAGCATAGGAGACTTGTACTATCGGATTTACCTTTTTCTTTCGAGACAGATTATCTTTGGAGATTGTAGCTGATGAGCTATTAAGGCGAATTGCTACGAAAAATCGTCTTAAAATCTGGGATGCCGGTTGTTCTACTGGCGCTGAACCCTTCACTTTTGCCATTATTCTCGCAGAAAGAACCACTATGGAATTTATGCGTGGTGTGCAAATATTTGCCACAGACATTGACGAGCTGCAACATTTTCGTCCGCTTATAGAATCGGGAATATATCCCTATGAGCAATTGAAAAGGATACCTGGGGAGCTTTTCCAGAAATATTTTATTAAGACAAATCCCTCAGACAATTTTCAGCTTATACCTCAGATTCACAATGCCGTTAAGTTTTATAAGCACAATTTACTCAGTCTAGATAAAATTGATTATAATTTCGACCTGGTAATCTGTAAAAATGTTTTGCTCCACTTTACAGCGAATGAAAGAATCAATGTACTAAAGATGTTTTACCAATCTCTAAATCCTAATGGACTTTTAGTTATGGAACAGAATCAGAAAATACCTGTGGAACTGGAATCATTTTTTAGACAACTTACACCACAAGCACAGTTATTTGGAAAAATCTAATGCGAGTTGACAATCTAATCCCTTTTGCCAAAAATTACAGCTCAAATGCCTTTTTACTACGGGGTGATTTTAATGCTTTGGCCGATTTAAATACATTAATTGATACTGGCCGCGATGAAATGCTTTTTGAAAATATAGAGACTATCAATACTGGCTTGGGTAAAAAAGCGATTGATCAGATTATTCTCACCCACTGTCACTATGATCATACGGGTTTACTCAACAAGCTAAAAGCTAATTATGGATCAAAGGTATATGCATATTCTAATCATATTTCCGGCGTGGATAAGCTTCTCACAGATGGAGAATATCTAAAAATTGCCAATGATGTGGGCATGATAATTCATCTGGCAGGACACAGCGCCGACTCTATCGCTATCTATTGTTTTGATT
>DSDE01000249.1 GCA_011049095.1 Fidelibacterota bacterium | reverse complement strand
TTTCAACAACTATCGAGTGATAAAGATGTGTCTTTTGTCATATAAAATCAATTAATGAAGAATTTTAGGCCTATATATTACCTAAAAGTGACTTTCCAACAAAGCCGGCGTGGATAAAAATGATTATTTTATATATGGAAACTAAGGGAGGTGCGCTGTGAAGCGTTTTACGAAATATGGATTGCTGATGGTGATGATTGGGCTGACGGCTTGCAGTGAGTTTGGAACTAAAGAGTTTAGTTCACCAGATGATCTCTTCACCGTGCCTGACAGCGGATCGATGATACTTTATCCACAGCTTGTACAATGCCATCCAGGTGATACCATCGATTTGAGGCTTTCTGTAGAGGGTGTTTTAACGCTCAGCGGTTTTCAATGCGCCTTGATATTGCCTCCTTTTGTAGAATTGCTGCGAATTGAGCCGGGCCTCTTTTTCAGCCGGTATGAGACAGACGGCGCTTCGATTTTTATTTCTGAGGCAAAAGATGATTTGACATTGATTTATAGTAGTTTTTTGGCAGAAGGTGAGCGACACTCCGTTGATGGCAGCGGTGAGCTGGCCATTGTCTGGTTGCGGGCGCTTCGGACGGGAGCAGGCGAAGTCAGTATAGAAGGAGAACAGTCTATTTTGGCAGATGCCGATGGCGCAGAAATAGAGATTAGCGGAATTTACAGCTCTGAAATCGAGGTGATGGAATGATGATGAATAAGAGAAATTCGCTTTTTCAATGGTCATTTCTAGTTATAGCGCTGCTGTCATCGAGTTTTTTATGGGGTGCAAGAATTGAGGTCAGCGGACACATCAGCAGCTCGACAATCTGGAGCCCGAGTGACACCATTGTCGTCACGGATACGTTGTGGGTAGATTTTGGCGTTGATTTAAGTTTGGAAGCAGGCGTCGTGGTGCTGGTTCAAACGGCAGCCCAAGGCGCTGGAGTAATTCCCTGGGTCATTGAAGGCAGTCTGACGGTGAACGGCACGGAAAGCGACACCGTTTTTATCATTCCTGCTAGTCCTGAAGATTATTGGGGTGGCATATTTTTTAGCGCCCAGGTAAAATCTGTTCAGTCTCTGTCATATCTGCATCTTGATGTGGGAATTGGCAACCCTGAGTATCCACCGCTGATTCAGAGTGATTACACCAGTTTAGATATCAGCCACTCGTCATTCAAAGGTCAGGGAAGCTTTGCGATGGCGCTGAATGGCACGCAATCCAAAGTGAATTATTGTTCCTTTCGACTGGACCAACACGGCATTCTCCATTCCCGAAATAATGATTTCACTGAAATTGAGAATAGTCAAAGCACCGTATCTGAAAGCGCTTGGCCGGTCTCGATGGTATTTGTGAATGACAGCTCATCTTTAAAATTACTGAATAACCAATTCTTGAATCCCCATGACGGTTCATCTGGCTATTTTATAAGTTTCAATGGCAGACCGGGGAATCAGTTGTTTGTGGATTATAATTATTTTGAGAAATGGGGAAATGTCTATGTACCCTATGCAAATCAGGGAGAGCTTTTTATTCGGAATAATCGCTATTATGATGTTCATTCTATCATCCAAAATGAGAGTGGGCTTGCCTATGTTACCGGCAACAGTGTACATATTCCTGCCGGGGCAACAGGCAGCGGAATCGGTTTGGCAAGTGCAATTTATATGTCAAGCGCTGTTATTACGCCCATCGTCCATTTTAATAATAACAGTTGTGTAAAAAATAGTGAAGCGACTTTGCCGGTTTTTTATATTTATGATGCCAGCGGCGGGGTGAAGTCTGTGCCCACAATCATTGCAAATAACAATATTATATGGGGTTGGGACACTTTTGACTTGGTTAATATT
>DSDE01000530.1 GCA_011049095.1 Fidelibacterota bacterium | reverse complement strand
TACCATCGATAAATTAGATTATACTGGCTGATTTAATCTGGGCCTTCACAAATTTGGGAAAAAGATGATTGTGTTTGAAGGTGGAAAAGAGACGTGGCGCGATAATGAGCACAAAAAAGCCTACGATAATGATTTTTGCTTGTACAGAGCTTATTCTATCCCAAATCCCGCTTTCCATTTCGATTGGTCGGGACCTTCGGGCAGAATCTTCCCCGACCCCGTGAAAGAATATTTCACAGGGTGTGCGGTCACTGATACGTCAGCCAACGGACGAAGTGCGGTCACTGAGCGGAGTCGAAGTCTTGCTTGCTTTGGTCTTTTCCGTTCTAATCTTTTAATCCGTTGCAAATAAAGCAATGAAATTTGCTTTCCAAATTATTTAGGACAGCAGTGATTGCCTTTATTTACATCAGCCCTCTTTTAATGAGGAGCGCTTCGATGGAGGGGTCGGCTCCCCGGAATTTCCGGTATTGTGCCATCATATCGGGGGCGCCGCCAGCGAGGCAATATTCACGAAAACGCTGTGCCAGCGTCTGATCAAAAAGCCCTTTTTCTTTAAAAGCGGCAAAGGCATCGCTATCGAGAACAGCCGCCCAGATATAGACATAATAGCCGGCTGAGTATCCATCGCCGCCAAAAATATGTCCAAAATTAGCGCTGGTGTAGCGAGGCGCGATTTCAGGAATGAGGCCAATTTCTGCTAAAATTTCTGCTTCAAACTGTCGGGCATCACGCACCATCGTATCGCTGAGGCTGTGCCAGGCCATATCCAGAAGTGAGGCTGCCAGGTATTCGGTGGTGATGAAGCCCTGGTTAAAGAGTGAAGCCTGTTGCAATTTCTCCAGCAATTCATCGGGAATGGGTTCACCGGTTTGATAGTGCCTTGAGTAGCTTTTCATCAGTTCCGGCTCAAAGGCCCAGTTTTCTAAAATCTGTGAAGGCAGCTCCACAAAATCCTGGGGAACACGTCGTGCTTTGGGATAGATGCGATCCGCAAATAGGGTGTTGAGGCCGTGACCCAGCTCGTGAAAGAGGGTTTCGATTTCATCTTCACTGAGGAGGGCCGGACTGTCGCCTAAAGGTTTGCTAAAGTTGCCCACATTGTAATTGTGCGGACGAATTTCGATTCCGTCAATATTAGATTGTTGCCGAATGGTACCACTCCAGGCACCGCTTCGCTTGCTGTCTCTGGCAAAATAGTCGCTGTAGAAAAGCCCGATGTGGCTACCGTCCGCTTCTTTGACTTCAAAAGCTTCCACATCAGAATGCCAGACTTGAAGATCCTTTCTCGGCTCAAAACGGATGCCGTAGAGCTTCTCAGCCACATCAAAGGCGCCTTGCCGCACGGCTTCCATTGGGAAATAGGCCCGCAACTCAGTCTCGTCTATGCTGTATTTCTCTTTCCGCAGCTTTTCAGCGTAATGCCACCAGTCCCAGCCCGCCAGCTTATAATTGCCGCCCTCTTTATCGATTATGGCCTGCATTTCATCACGTTCATTTTTGGCCCGCTCCAGTGAAGGTTTCCAGAGTTTATGGAGAAAATCATCGACGGCCTGCGGTGTTTTAGCCATTCGCCGGGTCAGTTGGTATTGGGCGTAATTTTCATAACCCATAACTTGCGCTAGAGCTACTCTCAGGGATGCGATTTTGGCAATGATTTCATTGCAGTCATATTTATCGCCATTGTTGCCGCGGTTGACGTAGCCTTTATAGACGATTTCCCGCAGGTCCCGCCTCTCCGAATATTGCAAAAAGGGGATAAAGCTGGGTTTTTGAAGGTTAATAGCCCAGGATTTACCCATACCTTTTGATTTTGCCAGCTCAGCAGCAGCCTCCCGCACTTCAGCAGGC
>DSDE01000519.1 GCA_011049095.1 Fidelibacterota bacterium | reverse complement strand
CATGAGAACGATTTTAAGAAAGAAAGATGCAAGTGATACATTGATATTTGTTTCACTTGTGGCTTCTGCTGCTGTACTGTATCTCTCATTTATTTGTACATTTGGAATTGCCTGATATAAATAGTGCAATCAGCAGAAAAATTTCGAAACGAGCAGACGGGATATGATGCTTTTTCAATGACTCATAGTGCTGTTTGGTAATATACTATGAGGAAGAAGATAAATATCTTTGAAAACACGAGTCAAGTCCAATTTTTTGTGTAAATTCCTCGGAACAGATTTCACGCTATTTTTAAAGCTTCTTTTTTTTTATTTTTTTTCTTTGATTCATAATACTCTTCCATATCAAAATATTTCTTTCCAGTAAGCCACTTCTCATTATGCTCAATTAACAAAGCACCAATTAGCCTGATTACTGAATCTTCATTTGGAAATATCCTTATTACTCTTTCCCTCCTTCTAATCTCTTCATTTAACCGTTCACTACTATTTGTCGTTCGTAATCGCCTGCGATACTTCAACGGCAAGTTCAAAACTGCCAAAATATCATCAAATCCGTTTTCTAATTTCTCCATCGCTTTAGGTGCTGTCGCTTCAAAAACTTTGATCATTTCTTCCTGGATTGATCTGGCTTTCTCCATGTCCATGGCATTGTATAATGAGCAAAGACAGTTCTTCATTTCGGGCTGTAATCTTTTAGGAGTAACATCGAGAATGTTGCGACTGAAATGGGTCTGGCAACGTTGCCAGACCGCACCTTGAAAATTCTTCCCTACTGATTTGACCAAGCCGGAATGATCATCTGAAGCTATCATATCAACATTTTTCAATCCTCTATGTTTTAAAGACTTGAATAGCACATCCCAGCTTGACTCCGATTCACTGTCTGCCAAGCTGAAACCCAGAATCTCACGATGACCATTTTCATTAATTCCAATTGCTATAAGTATACTCATAGAGATAACCCGACTATCTCGCCTTACTTTTGTACAGATTGCATCTACAATCAAAAATGGATAATGCTTTTCTAAAGGCCGATTGCGGAACTTGTGTACCTCTGGATCTAATCTCTTACAAAGCGAAGATACTGTCGATTTAGAAAAACTTGTGCCGCAAAGTTCTGCCGTTATCGCTTTTATCTTTCGGGTAGATACTCCATTGATAACCATCTCTATCATAGCCAGTACCAAGGCTTGTTCACTCCGCTGGTAACGATTGAAAAGAGATGTGCTAAACTCTCCACTACGAAAGCGTGGAACCGATAAGATAATAGTTCCTATACGCGTCTGAAGACGACGATCTCGATTGCCATTGCGGTAGTCTTGACGATTATCATTGCGTTCGTAAGGTCCTGCTCTTAACTGCTCCGTCGCTTCGTGAGATAGTACCTGATTCAAAATCGTCTCCAAGAGCTTATTAAATGCTGCATCCCGGCCATCCTTCGAAAAAAGTTCGTGCAATAATTCACTTTCCATATTAATCTGTAACTGAGCCATTATTCGCCTCCTCGTTTTTGGTTTTTCGCTAAATCCATTATCCGAGGATTGAATTCTGGCTCAACTCTTTTTTCTTTTTACACACTTTTTTGGACGTTATCAGTTCAACCTGCCAAATAGGCAAACCACCAGTATAATACGTGTCATCATTGGGTGTGGGATCTGTTTGATACCAACTCTGGTTACTTATGTTGAAAGTCCCATCATCAGGATAATAAATAAATCCATAACCGTCGTCGTTTCTTTTGTTACTTTGAACATTGTGTGATCTGACACGTATAAAATCAAATAAATCGTATGTTGTGCTATTGCCAGAAAGATAGTAACCATTTTTAGCTATCATAGCCATCATGTCACAT
>DSDE01000030.1 GCA_011049095.1 Fidelibacterota bacterium | reverse complement strand
CAGCATGAAGAGAAGATTTTACCATTATTTTGATTTTTCGCTCTGCCAGCTCAACCTGTAAGCCGGGAAGGGCTCCTGTCAGACGCGGACTATTTTTGGCAATAGCAACTGAAATCTCATTCCAAAGCTCATCCAGATTTGCATCCAAGCTGGATGGTTTTCCACTTGAATCGGACTCCTGAGCGCGTGACTCTAAAATTTGCTCTTCACGCTTTACTGAAGCATTTTTATAAGATGACATAGGCCGGGGAGCGCTGTCTGTTTTAGGCTTAGGGCTTGATTTTTTTTCAATTGTCGATGAAGGCACAATCTGATGATTAGTTTTCGGAGCTGTAGCTGGCGCCAAAGGGGGTTTATTTTGGACCGGTACAGAGATTTGCGTCTTTTGAATTAATGTATCCAGATCAACAAGGTCTTCTAATTGCACAAAGCGAATCAATAGTGATTCAAGAATTAAACGTGGATTGCTGGTTTTTGAAAGCAGAGGCAGCTCCCGCGTGAGCATTGCCATCATCTGCACAAGTTTTCGCTGATCTGCTTTTTGAGAAATTGCCTGATAAAGTTCACGATTTGTATCACTGGTTTCGAGAATATTAGGGTCTTCAGAAGCTGTGACCAAATAAATATCTCTCAAAAACTGAGTAAAGCCGAGAGCAAACTCTGTCAGATCATAGCCATAGCTCATAATATCATCCAGCGTATGAATAATCTGGCGTAAATTTTTATTCAAGATAGCTTCAAACACAGTAAAATAACTGGCTTCATTAATTATACCCAGAATATCAGCTACCAGCTCATAATTAATTTCACCATCACTATAGCTGATAACCTGCTCGAGGAAGCTCTGACTATCGCGCATACTGCCTTCCCCTTTGCGCGCCAGGAGCTGCAATGCCTCCTGGGAAATATCTATTCCCTCGCTTTCACAGATTTTTTCCAGATGCTGGTAAACATCATTAAGTGGGATACGGCGAAACTCAAAACGCTGACAACGGCTGAGAATGGTGGCTGGCACTTTAGTCAGCTCAGTCGTGGCAAAGATAAAGAGCACGTGAGACGGCGGTTCTTCTAAAGTCTTCAGCAAGGCGTTAAAGGCCTGAACTGTAATCTGATGAAATTCGTCAATAATATAAACTTTGTATTTACCTCTTGTGGGAGCATATTTTACCGCCTCCCGCAGGCTGCGAATGTCTTCTATGCCCCGATTTGATCCGCCATCGATTTCCTGCACATCCAGGCTGCGGCCTTCTGTGATTTCCATGCAACTTATACATTGATTGCATGGATTGCTGTCTATTGGCTGCAGACAATTGACACTTTTTGCTAAAATCCGGGCAGTTGTTGTCTTTCCGGTGCCACGGGGTCCGCTGAAAATATAGGCGTGTCCCAGTCTGCCCTGATGTATGGCATTGGAAAGGGTGCGGGTGATGTGGGTTTGACCAATCACACCTTCAAAAAGGTCGGGGCGCCATTTACGGGATATAACTTGATGACTCATATATTAAAAAAGAGGCCCCAGGCGATTCATAACACGCGCTCTGTCACTTACCGCTGCTTCCTTCCAGACCTGACGGGGTTGGGTAACTTCACACTGTATGAGACCTGGGACCATTTTATTCCTTCCATATTGGTTAAGAAGATACATAATCAAGCGTACAAAGACAAAGATTTTCTCTTATCTTCAAATTTTTACATTCCGACAATTATTATGCATTATGGACTATAGCCTTTTAGGATTTTGAGGCGCTCCTGAGCCAAAAGACTGGCGCGCGTTGTCTCCCCCAGCTTAATACAACGCTCATAATAATTTATCGCATACCATGACTTTTTTTCGATTTCGGCTATCTGTCCGAGCTTATAT
>DSDE01000343.1 GCA_011049095.1 Fidelibacterota bacterium | reverse complement strand
GTATCGTCGCTGGAACAAAATACCGCGGTCAGTTTGAAGAAAGAATTAAGTCTCTGATGGACGAATTACGCCAGCGCAGAGATCTTATTATTTTTATTGACGAATTGCATACCTTGGTAGGGGCAGGCTCTGCACAGGGCAGCCTGGATGCAGCTAACCTGCTGAAACCTGCATTAGCTAGGGGTGAAATCCAATGCATTGGCGCGACGACTTACACAGAATATAGAAAATATATCGAAAAAGATGGCGCTCTGGAACGGCGCTTTCAAAAAATTATTGTCAACCCGCCTAGTCCGGAACAAACCGTTGAAATATTAACGGCCTTAAAAGACCGCTACGAAAAACATCATCAGGTAGAATACACGGGGTCTGCAATCCGGGCTTGTGTCAACTTCAGTGAACGCTTTATCACCGATAAGTTTTTACCGGATAAAGCCTTCGATCTGATGGATGAGGCTGGTGCAAGAGTTCATTTAGATAGCATCAGCAAACCTAAAGCTCCAGATCAGCAAGAGCTGAGACTTATGGAAATTGGCAAACAAAAAGAGCTGGCCATCCTCCAACAAAACTATGAGCTCGCCGCCAGCTACCGAGATAAAGAGTTGGAATTGCATTTGGAGTTAGAAAATCAATGTAAAAACGAGCTTTCACAAAAAAGATTGCCTCAAGTGGAAGAACAGCATATCGCTGAACTCATTGCCCAGATTACAGGCATCCAAGTTCAAAAACTAGCCGAATCTGAAAGAGAACGATACCTGAATATTGAAATCGAGCTTCAGAAACAAATTTTTGGACAAAATGAAGCCCTGCACACCCTTTCTCAGACGATACGTCGGGCAAGAGCAGGGCTCAAAGACCCACGCAGGCCTATCGGTTCATTCCTTTTCCTTGGCCCTTCCGGCGTCGGCAAAACCGAGACTGCGAAGCAACTCGCCGCCTATCTGTTCAATAACAATAATGCCCTGATAAAGATTGATATGTCAGAATATATGGAGCGTTTTTCAGTCAGCAGGCTAATAGGCGCACCACCTGGATACGTAGGCCACGAAGAAGGCGGCATGCTAACCGAAGCAGTCCGCAAATATCCCTATGCTGTTGTTCTTTTTGATGAAATCGAAAAAGCCCACGACGATGTTTACAATCTCTTGCTGCAAATTCTTGATGATGGTATATTGACAGACACCCTGGGCCGGAAAATTGATTTTAAAAATACAATCATTATCATCACATCTAATACCGGTCACAATAAAACAAGCGGTGAGCTCGGATTCATTTCCGCTGGAAAACAAGATAACATACACTCAAAACAGTTGATTGAATATGCAAAACGACATTTCCGGACTGAATTCATTAATCGTCTTGATGAAATAATTGTTTTCAATTCCTTAAAAAAAGAAGTTTTGGATAAAATTATCCAGCATCATATTGCAGAATTAAGCTATCGTATCTCAAATCGCAGGGATACAATACAGCTTTCAGAGAATGCCATAAAACAGCTCGTGGAAATGAGCTTTCAGCCTGAATATGGCGCCAGAGAGCTACGAAGAGTTTTACAAAGCAATATCGAAGATGCCATCGCAGAAGATATTATAAAATCTAATCTTAGAAAAGATGCTAAAATTTTGATCAGTTTTGATGGGAAATTCCATTTCAATAATCCTGCCCTTGTGATTGAGAAATAAATATTAAAATAGCATAAAAAACAGAATCGGCGCAAAGAGATGCGCTTTAAATGTTCTCTGCTGTTTGCTTTCTATGAAAAATCAGGCGATAATGGAATTGCCAGTCAACATCTGAGAAGCGACTCTGCTCATCACGTCATCGCTGTAGTAAGTGCCACTCTGAACTTTTTCCCGAATTTTTCCAAGGTCTTTACCCATC
>DSDE01000005.1 GCA_011049095.1 Fidelibacterota bacterium | reverse complement strand
TTGCACTGGATATGGCTGGCGGTGCCACCGAAATCCTTGGCTACCTGCCCGATATGAATTTTTCCAGAGAAAAAGCCCGGGCTGTCGCCGAACAGTTTAATACAGGAAGAGGTGATGATGAATTTGCTCTGAATATGGTCACCCTGATGGACCAAAGCGGATTGGGGGAATTGCTGGAATATATGGACGGAATGTTGGGCTTCATCCTTTTTGTCTTTGTTTTTATGATGTTTATCGTCCTTTGGAATTCAGGTCTCATCGGCGCTATTCGCCGCTATGGAGAGATGGGGCTTCGTCTGGCCATCGGCGAAACTAAATCCCATATTTATTGGACACTCATCCTGGAATCAGCAGTCATAGGCATAATGGGGTCCATTCTCGGTACGATTATCGGCCTCATTATCAGCGCTTATTTGCAGGTTTACGGGATAAATATCGGCGATATAATGCAAAACAGTACCATGCTCATGAGCGATACAATCCGCGCCAAAATCATGCCCGAATCGTTCTACATCGGTTTTCTGCCGGGGCTTTTTGCGCCAGCGCTGGGCAGTCTGGTGGCAGGCCGCGGTATTTATAAACGTGAAACAGCTTCACTCTTTAAGGAGTTGGAATTATGAAATGGAGTCTTATTTTTTGTCTGATTTCTTGTACCGCTCTATTGGCTCAGACACCTGATGCATTGGCTATTCTCAAAAAAGTTGATGAAAATATGAGCAGCGAGAATCGAATCTTTGTCAGCAAAATGGTGATTGAAAGCCGCCGGGGCAGCCGTGAGATTCGCGCCAAAAGCTATGTCAGGGGCACCGATCAAGCCTTCACAGAATATCTGTCACCTTCCAGAGAGAAGGGTGTGAAAATGCTCAAGCTGGGCGATGAACTGTGGAATTATTCTCCCAAAAGCGACCGCACCATTCGCATTGCCGGACATATGCTGCGCCAGTCGCTAATGGGCAGCGATCTTTCTTATGATGATATGATGGAAAACCCAATCCTCCACCACATCTATGATGCATTTTATTTGGGAGAAGAAGAAATCATCAGACAAAGATGCACTATTCTCGAGCTGAAAGCTAAAAAAGCTGACGTAAATTACCAGAAGCGCAAAATTTGGGTGGACACAGAGCACAATCTGGTTTTGAAAGAAGAACGATATGCTGCCAGCGGAAAACTGCTGAAGAGCACAGAAGTGTTGGAAATCATGCAGACAGAGGACCGCTGGATTCCCAAAATCACCCACTTCAAAGATGAGCTCCAAAACCAAAACAAGGGCACGACATTTATTATTGAAGAACTGCAATTCAATGCTGATATTCCCGATTATATCTTCACCAAAGCCGCCCTGAAATAATGAATAAAAATAAAGCAAGCTTAATTTTAAAATACAATAAGGTTTCCCTATGGAAAATTGCTTCTCAAAAATGTTTCTTATAAAAAGTCCGTCGATAATATAAAAGTATAAATTATGAAAAATCAGATGATTTGGATGAGCTTTGCACTTATGGCAATTCTTCTCAGTTGTCAGGCAAAAACCGACAAGCTGTCACTGCTCTTTGACACAATGCGTGGAAATTTTTCCAGTGCGGCGCAAGCAGAGACAGACAGCACATATTATGAAATTCACCTAAAGATGAAGCCAATCTGGAATATGCGGCAAGATGGATACTGGCTTTATGTAGAACAGAGTGTGGCGGGCTGGCAGCACAAACCCTACCGCCAGAGAGTTTATCACCTTTCCAAAGGTGAAAAAGATACACTTATCAGCGAAGTTTATGAATTGTCCAATCCCCAAAAAGTCATTGGCGCCTGCGATGAGATGCAATTATTGAACGGGCTGACGCCTGATTCTCTAATCAAGCGGGAAGGCTGCGCTATTTTTCTGAC
>DSDE01000131.1 GCA_011049095.1 Fidelibacterota bacterium | reverse complement strand
GCACCAACGGATTATCATTCTTATCGCGAGGCTGGCTGACAATTTTCTCAATCACTTCGAGACCCTCAACGACTTTTCCGAAAACCGTATATTTCCCGTCCAGGTGCGGAATGGGTCCAGCACAGATAAAAAACTGCGAGCCAGCGCTGTTGGGGTCCTGAGCTCTTGCCATAGATATAACACCGTATTCATGCTTCAGGTCATTGAATTCAGCATTGACATTATATCCGGGTCCGCCCATTCCATCATTGCCCTTATTGGCATCGCGGCTATTGATATCACCACCCTGGATTACAAATTTTGGAATCACCCGATGAAAACTTGTGCCATTATAATAGCCAGCCTTGGCAAGTCTTTTAAAATTTGCAGCATGATTCGGCGCTTTTTGCGGATAAAATATTGCGGTCATCTTCCCAAAAGGGGTTTCAATGATTGCCTTCTCATTGGGATTCACAGGCGAGGAGGGCGTATTGCCAACTTTCACCAGCATTTCTGTTATCTCGCTGTCCGTCAGCACTTTATGGACTTCTTCCAGAGCTGCTATCGCTTTCTGCACGTCAGGATCATCGACATGTTTTCCTTCCGGAAAGCGCTCCAGGTATTTTTCATAATCAAAAATCGTTTCAGCCTGGTCAATCATCATTTTTTCAAGATTTTCATTTGCTTTATTCATCAGTGGACCTCCCGGGTTATCGGCAATATAAGTCTCAAGCTTCTTGATATCGCCGCTGTTAATTGCTTCGTTTAAAGCTTTTTCCTCTTTGTTGGCACAGGCGCTTAGCAGGCTCAACATTACTAAAAGCATAAAAACTTTCGCTGCTTTCATACAGACTCCTTTCTGTTTCCTGTTTGTTTTTGCAAATTCTTCCTAAATTTTAAAAGCTTCTTCACTCTGAGAATATAGCCAATCCTCTGAAGAGACAGAACAATAATTTAACGGCATGAGGACAACATTAGAAACTTTGATCATCTTTACTGAGTGATTGCATTCAAGAATCATTTTCTAAGTTTAGGTGAAGCATTTATTGAATAAGAAATGGTGCAGAAACTTTATGCTGTTGAGCAATCTCCATTTGCAAGCTAGTGGCGGCGATTCTTTGATCGTACTGCTCTTTGAGCAAAACATGATCATTGTTTTCTTCACTAAGGTGAGCAAACCAAACTTTTTTCAGCCTGCCAGCGCTTAGACTCTCTTCTAAAAGATCTAAGCTCTCACTATTTGACAGATGTCCCTGCCGGGAACGGATTCGCCGTTTTAGCTCCAGCGGATAACTGCTGGCCTTCAGCAGTTCCAGGTCGTGGTTTGCTTCAAGTATCATCGCATCAAGTAGCTGTGCTTTTTGCTTCACCAAAGATGACACAAATCCCAGATCGGTAAAAATTCCAAAGGCAAAATCTTTGCATTTGATCGTGTAATTAATTGTGTCAGCCGCATCGTGCGAAACAGTAAATGGATGTATCGTAAATTCGCCAAGTTGAAAATTGCGGCCGTTTTGGAGAATATGAAGCTCCACATCCTCCAGATAGCCCTTGAGGATTGCCGCGTCTGCTGTTATTTGATTTAGATAAACGGGTATGTGATGGCGCTTCGCCAAAATCCTAACGCCTTGGATGTGGTCATAGTGCTCATGGGTAAGGAGTATGGCCCTTACCTGGCGGATGTCCTTTCCGGCATCAATCAAGCGCTCCTCACACCGCTTTGCAGAAAGCCCGGCATCAATCAACAATGCGCCTCCAGAACTTCCAATCCAGGTCATATTACCTTTCGATCCACTTGAAAGCGGTTGTATCTCCATAAAATTCCTCCAGGTTCATAGCTAAATTTAATGTAAAAGCATAAGAGCTCATACATTTCAACTGTTTAAAAAAAGAAATATCTTCTTTATTG
>DSDE01000157.1 GCA_011049095.1 Fidelibacterota bacterium | reverse complement strand
CGACTTAAGTATAAAGGAATAAGTAAAAAAATATAGGGAAGTGAGTCAAGTGCGCTTTGACCCACGTAAATGTGTTTGCAGGTATTGCTCAAGCTGGTCCAGAGCTTCCGGCATATTTTTACGGGCAAAACCTATTCGAAAATAGTTGGCTTTGAAATCGTAAACTTTGGATGGCAGGAGCATTACGCCATTTTTTTCCACAAGATTCAGGCAAAAATCAGCGACATCAATTTGCGGTTTGAATTTCGGAAAGGCAATGGGACCGGCCTGTGGTCTAAGCCATTCAAAAATATCCTCATATTTGGCAAAAAATTTATCAAGGATTTTTAGGTTTTTGGCGATCAGTTGCAAATTTCTATGAAGAATATTCTCCTTTACCCTCAGCGCTATGATTGCCAAAATCTCGCTGGGAGCACTGCTGCAGATACTTGTGTAATCTTTATAGGCAGCAAAGCTTTTGAGAAAATCACTATTCTTTGTGGAGAGCCAGCCGATTCTCAAGCCGGCCAGGGCAAAGCTTTTGGACATTCCAAAGAGAGAAATTGCATTTTCATAAAGATCAGACGCTGATGAAGTCTGATGGGCTGAATCATATTCGAGAAAGCGGTACATTTCATCAGAGAAAACAATGATATTCCTTTCTCTGGCTATCATTAGCAGTTCTTGCAGCTCATTTTCCGATATGATAGCGCCGGTAGGATTGTGAGGGAAATTGATGACGATAAGTTTTGTATTACGCCTGATTAAAGGCTTGAGATCATCAATCTTAAAATGCCAGCCAATATCATTCGTAGGCGTCCATTTAGAAATTTCACAACCCATTGAACAGGCAATTTCGTAGAGTGATTGATACGCAGGAAATGTACTGATGATATGGTCCCCATTTCCCAGGAGCGTATTCATAGCGATGAAAATACCCTCCTCCGGAACGGTCACCAATATCTGCTCTGGTTCAATCGTTTGATAAAGTTTGGAAATTTCCTTACGCAAAAGGGGATGCCCCGGCGATTCGGTATAGCCCAGTTTAAGCTCCTCCCAAAGCTGTAGCGTATCTTCATCAGCCATAGCTAAAAGCTCTTTCAGGGAGAGTGCTTCACAGTCCGATGAGGAGAGGTGATAGGGGGCTGAAAATTCATATCTGGCGAAATATCGCTCCAATTCAAAGGGTTTGATTTTCATCTTGATCATTTTTACTGCCTTTTTTTGTTTATTTGATTATTGATGATGGAAAAATGAAACCGTATAAATACCTGATAATCATTTGAATATACTAATATAAGTAAAGTAACACATTAAGTCTTAAATATTTTTTCCAGTAGAGAACGTGTCTTTGAATGTGCTTTGATGTGAGCTTTTTCTTTGTCCTATCCACAGCAATAGTCTAAAACTCACAAGTGCAAGTTCCAAATAAAATCAGAGCTGTTTGCACAATTTACTAAACGAGTTCATGATCGATGTATTTATTGGTGGGAGCGAGCGCTGTAGAATAAAATCCCAAAACGTAAACAGGCTCACCTTTCGATGAGCCTGTTCTTAGTACGCCCAAGAGGAGTCGAACCCCTAACCTTCTGGTCCGTAGCCAGACGCTCTGTCCAGTTGAGCTATGGGCGCGTGATGTCAAAAAGCAAGCAGCGCGTACGGGACTCGAACCCGTGTTACCGACGTGAGAGGCCAGCGTCCTAGACCACTAGACGAACGCGCCATACCCGGCTGGGTTGCAGGGATTCGAACCCCGATTCTACGGTCCAGAGCCGCATGTCCTGCCGTTGGACGACAACCCAAACACTCTTTCAAAAAGCTCGGAAATATAGAAACATTTTTACTAAAGGGAAATAAAAATATTAAGAAAAATCACATCTGTCCAAAATAAAATTTTCCTATTCACAAATCT
>DSDE01000381.1 GCA_011049095.1 Fidelibacterota bacterium | reverse complement strand
GCAATGCGCTGACAGCATTGAGGATGCATCGCTTTTCCCATCGGAAATCTATACTCTGCATTTGCCGGTAAAGCTGCTGACACTGAGCGCTTGTGAATCAAGTCAAGGAAAACTGCTGCCGGGAGAGGGTATGCTTAGCCTTTCATGCAGCTTTTTCTATGCGGGTGTCCAGCAAATCATCGCTTCATTCTGGCAGCTTGAAGACCGAGAGTCTGCGGTATTGATGCCAATTTTCTACAAAGCCGCAATTAAAGGTGATTCTCCGGCGATTGCCCTGCAAAAAATGAAATATTCTGTAATAAAGTCAGAAGAAAAAACTTTCACATGGGCGGCTTTCCAAATCTATGTTCGTTCTTTGCCGTGAATTATCGTAATTTCCCAAATTCAGCAAAACTTACCTGATGTCAGAATACTAAAAAATCATTTCACAAAATGGACATCTTTCAATCCCTGGTGATTTATGCTAAATTAACCAAGGAATGGAAATGATAGAATTTTTTATTAGCATCAGAAAGATAACTAAGAGAAGATTTGTTCAGTGGGGATTCTCAAATTTTTCAAAAAGTTGGCAGGGCAATCGCTCAGCGCCCCAATACTTTAGACTCTCTAAAACTGAAGGCTGAGTACGTTAACAGACAAAAACACAATACAAACGAGGGACATTATGTACGATATGATTGAAAGCAGTTTAAGTGACGGGATCATGATCATCACCATCAAGCGGCCTCAGGCGCTGAATGCCCTGAACCGAGAACTGATTGAAGGTTTGATTCTGATGCTGGAAGAAGTGGACGCCAATGAGCAGGTTAAGGGACTTATTCTCACCGGCGCCGGAGAAAAAGCCTTCGTGGCCGGAGCGGATATTAAAGAAATGGCGGCGCTTTCACCGGTGGAAGCCATGGAGCTGGCCAAACTGGGACAACATCTTTCCAAAATGATGGAAGAGTCCGCCAAACCCATCATCGCCGCTATAAACGGTTTCTGCTTGGGCGGCGGTAATGAACTTGCGATGGCGGCACATCTGCGCACCGCTTCACCCAATGCCAAATTTGGCCAGCCGGAAGTGAATTTGGGGCTTATTCCTGGATTTGGCGGCACTCAGCGGCTGCCCCGACTCATCGGTTTGGGACGCGCTACCGAACTCATTCTCACAGGCACGATGATTACGGCTGAAACTGCGCTTCAGTGGGGACTTGTCAATCATGTTTTTGAGCAGGCAGAGCTAATGCCCAAAACCATCGAGCTGATGAAAAGCATTCTCTGTAAAGGTCCGCAAGCGGTGGCCTTCAGTCTGAAAGCCCTCTATGGCGGCCAGGACCGGCCGCTGGCAGATGCCTTGAACCAGGAAGCACAGCTTTTTGGACTCATCTTTTCTACGTCTGACCACGTTGAGGGAATGAATGCTTTCATCGAGAAACGCAAGCCCGACTTCAAAGGCGAATGATGAAAATCTACTATTCCGCTTCTATCAGCGGCGGCAGGGAATACGCGGATATTTTTCGGGAAACCGTCAGCTTTCTCAAAAAGTATGGCGATGTGCTGACAGAGCACATAGGCGCAGAAACATTGACTGCAAAAGGAGAGACAACAGGCAGCGACAAAGAGATTTTACAACGGGATATTGACTGGCTGGAAAAAGCGGATATCATTATTGCTGATGTAACGACGCCAAGTCTGGGTGTGGGTTACGAAATCGCCTACGCAATTCAGCGAAAAATCCCCGTCATTGCCTGCTTTTATGAAAAATCGGGCCGCCGACTCAGTGCTATGGTTGCAGGGAATCCGCAGCTTAAAGTGTATTATTACCAAAATCTTATAGAATTATTTGATAAGCTGAGCGCCATATTTTCAAAATGATCCTTGACCTTGTTTTCTAAATAAATTAAAAGAAAGTGCCATAAAGATATATAG
>DSDE01000122.1 GCA_011049095.1 Fidelibacterota bacterium | reverse complement strand
GGTAATAAATATGGAATCTCGGCCAAAATGTTTTTTGATAGATGCGATGGCGATGGCATACCGCGCTCATTTTGCTATGATACATAGCCCGCTTGTAACAACAGATGGACGCCATGTCAGCGCCGTTTTCGGTTTCCTGCGTCAAATTCTCAAAATTATTAATGATGAAAAACCAGAGTATTTTGCAGTGGTCTTTGATTCCAAAGAAAAGACTTTCCGTCATAAAATGTATGAGCCATACAAGGCCACTCGCGAAAAGATGCCAGATGAGCTAAAGCCTCAAATCATCTGGATTCAGGAATTACTCGATGCAATGAATATTCCAGTCTTAATGCTCGATGGCTATGAAGCGGATGATATTATTGGCACATTAGCCAAAGCAGGTGAAAATGAGGGTTTTCAGGTTTTTATGGTCACCGGTGATAAAGATTTTATGCAGCTTGTCAATAAGCATATTACTATGTATTCTCCCGCCACTGGCAAAAAGGAGATGGCACTCATCGGACCTTCAGCAGTCATTGAAAAATGGGGTGTAAAACCTGAACAGATTATTGACCTCCTGGCGCTGATGGGCGACAGCTCAGACAATGTTCCAGGGGTGCCAGGTGTGGGTGAAAAAACTGCCGCCAAACTTCTCAAAGAGTTTCACAGCTTGGAACAAGTCCTTGCAAATGCCGAAAGTCAGCGCAATAGCAAGCTGAGAAATGCACTAATTGAATATCGTGAGCAGGCTGAGCTTAGCCGAAAATTGGTGACAATTGATTGCCAGGTGCCAGTGGATATTCGATGGGATGATATTGCTCATAGTGATTTTGACTATGAGAAGCTCAAACCGCTTTTAGAGAAATTGGAATTTCACAGCATTCTTAAGGAGCTCGCTTTTTCGCAAGCAGAAGCAAAGCCAGCACAAAATTATCAGATTATCGATACGCCGGAAAAACTAAATGAATTGTGTAATATATTAAATAAACAAGAGCTTATAGTTATTGACACAGAAACGACTTCAACTGAGCCAATGAATGCCCGGCTGGTTGGGATTTCAATAGCCTGGAAAGCCTGGCATGCAGTTTATATTCCCCTCCGTTTTCCGGAAAAAGGCGCTAATCTCTTTGGCGATAATGATGAATTGGCTGTTTTAAATAAGCTGAAACCTATTTTTGAAAATGAGCAGATCAAAAAATCAGGCCAGAATATTAAATATGACGCAATTGTTTTGCGCAGAGCAGCTTTGCAGCTCAGGGGAATTTTCTTTGATACAATGGTGGCGGATTATCTCTTGAATCCAGATGCAAACAGCCACAAATTAGATTTATTGTCCCAACGCTATCTCCACTATCAGATGCAGCCGATTGAAGATCTCATTGGCAAAGGTAAAAAGCAGATTACAATGGACCTTGTTCCGCTAAAACAAGCTGCTTTTTATGCGGCAGAGGATGCGGATATCACTTTCCAATTAACTAAAATATTATCTGAAAAGCTGCAGCAATCATCTCTATCTGACCTTATGGAAAAGATTGAAGCCCCACTCATCAATTGCCTCATTGAGATGGAGTTTAATGGTATCTGCATTGACGTCGATTTTCTCGGCGAGATGAGCGCTGATTTGCAGTCCAGGATCAATGCGATGATTCGAGAAATTCACTCCCTAGCTGGTGAAACCTTTAATATCAATAGCCCCGCGCAATTGGGAAATATTCTTTTTGAAAAATTAAAATTGCCAGTGATAAGAAAAACTAAAACCGGCTTCAGCACCGATGTCCATGTTTTGGAAGAGCTGAAGAATAAAGACCCACTTCCTGAGAAAGTGCTTGAATATCGTCAGCTTACAAAACTATTATCCACCTATGTTGATGCTTTGCCACAATTAAAGCATTTGGAAACAGGCAGGGTTCATGGCAGTTTTAATCAAACCG
>DSDE01000014.1 GCA_011049095.1 Fidelibacterota bacterium | reverse complement strand
GATTAAACCTGCCGGATTTTATGAGTCTTATGTATATTATTAATGTGAGCAGGAGACGGACATTCTCGATAAACTGAAACATACAATTCGCCACACAGCCGTTTATAGTCTGGGCAATTTGGCTACGAAACTGGTGGGTATCGTCCTGCTTCCCCTTTATACAAGTCATTTAACCCTTTCCGATTATGGTGTTCTGAGTATTTTTGAAATCACCATTATGATTTCAGTGCAATTTTTGGTTTTTGGCTTGCCTCAGTCTTATTTGCGGCTGATGCCTGACCGCAGCAAGACAGATACCAAAGACAGTACTCTGTTTACACTTTTTCTTGCCCTTTTACTCATTGGTCTGCTTGTTGGTACTCTGGTGCACAGTTTATCGGGCTTCCTTAGCTCTCTATTCTCGCAGGAAACCCTTTTTCAGACTTATATCACGATTAGTGGATGGGTTATCGGCGTCAGTATTATTAATTCACTCTTTCTCAGTACACTGCGGGCTAAGGAGCAGTCCGTTCTGTATATCACCGCGAATCTGATCAAACTGACGGTGACTCTTTCGCTGAATGTTCTGTTTATCACGGTTTTTGAATTGGGTGTCATGGGCATTCTCTATGCTTTTCTCAGCGGTGAGTTTTTGCTTTTACTTTTGCTCTTACCTTCACAGTTGAAGAATGTCATATTTCACTTTGACCGGAAGCTTTTCAATAAAGCCATACGATACGGTTACCCGCTGATATTCAGCAGCCTGGCTCATATGTTATTAAATATGGGGAATAATTATATTCTCAAGCTCTTGGTGAGCTATGATCAAGTGGGACTTTACAATCTTGCCTACAAAGTCGCAGGGGTTCTGAATGTATTTATTATTCAATCTTTTACACTTGGGTTTCTGCCAATTGCTTTTAAACTCTATTTGCAGCCGGGCGCAAACCGTTATTTTTCTAAAACTATGACCTATTTCACCTTTGCTTTGGTTTGGTCTGGGCTTGCTCTGGCTCTTTTTAGCGGGGAATTGGTGCGATTTTTTAGTAAAAACCAGGATTATTGGCCTGCAGCGGAAGTGGTGCCGATACTCATTCTCTCTTTTGTTTTGGCAGGTGTCAGAGCAGTATCGGCTTTGGGGCTCTATCTTTCAAAGGAAACGAAGTATCTTGCCCGGAACACATCTATTGCCCTTGCTGTCAGCATCGCGCTGAATTTTTTAGTGATACCCAAGTGGGGTGTTTTGGGCTCCGCCTGGGCAACGGTTTTAGCGTTTGCACTACTGCTGACCCTGACGTTTCGTGATGCCCAGCGCTTTTACCCAATTCATTATGAATATAAAAAGTTGGCTTTAATGGGTGGTGTTGGTTTGACTCTATTCACTATTGTCCTGTTTCTGCCTTTTACGGGATACTTATCTTTCCTGAGTAAAGGGGTTTTACTTCTTCTCTTTCCATTTCTTCTCTATCCTTTCAATTTTTACGAGCCCATTGAGCTATTGAGAATACAGCAATCTTGGCAAAAATGGCGCGATCCGAGGCGCTGGAAACGTAATCTTAAAAATAAATAGGGAGTTAACATGTATTTGATTGAATGGATGCAATCGTTTGCCACACCGTGGCTGACGCTTTTTTTTGAAGCTGTCACTTTTTTGGGTGATGAGCCCTTCTATATCGTGGTTTTACCTATGGCATACTGGATATGGAATCGGGAAAAGGCCACTGCGCTGATTTATATCCTTTTGCCGTCACTCTTGATTAATGCCCTTTTGAAAGAGCTGATTCAGGCGCCCAGGCCGCTAGGGTTTGAATTGATTGTTCAGGATGGATGGAGCTTCCCCAGCGGACATGCTCAGGGTTCAATGACATTATGGCTCTCCATTGCTCTTTTAGCTGATCGACGCTGGACGAATTGGCTTGCGGGAGTCCTCATTTTTCTCAT
>DSDE01000113.1 GCA_011049095.1 Fidelibacterota bacterium | reverse complement strand
ATGTTAAACTGCTCCAAATGAATGAACGGGCAGGAAAAATTGAAGAAAAATATCAGAGTTTTACTGACCGCCTTCATAACCTTGAAGTAAAATTTGAGGGACGGGCGAAGCATGTGCGGCAAAATCAGCAAGGTATCAAAGCTTTAAATGAAAATTTGGATGAATTTAAAGGCAAACATCGCAACGACATGTATCTTGCTAACGTTCGGGTTGACTCAGTTGGCGCTGTTGTTGATAATAATGCTGCACTGGCTGATAATCAGATTAAAGAATTGCGGTCGACTGCAACCACGTTGCGTCAAAATATCATCACCAATAACAATACCGCAACTCAAAATATCAGCCGTTTGACCAGAGACTTAGAAAATTTGAAAAAAAAGTTTGACGATCTTGACCTGAAAGTATCTGCTATACAAGAAGAAGCAGCAAGCAGCAAAAAGAAACGCTAAGCGGTAAAAATAATCTATAAAAACGCCCTGATTTAGGGCGTTTTTATATTTAAGGAGATATCTAATGAATAAGTATCCCAACTTTAATATACTCCATTATCAGCTTGACTTATGGGAAAAGACAGTCATCGTGCCAGTTTTTCAAAATGATACCTTTCCTTCAGTGTGTGAATATCTTGACGCTGCTTTAGATGGAGAATTTAGCCGGCACTTTTTGAGCCTGCCACAAACGCCAGGATATAAGCAAGTCCGTCATTTATATTTTCTGAAAGAGAAAAGTCTGCCAGTGCTTTTAGTCGGCCTGGGAAGTGAGGCCGAATTAACGACTGACCGTCTCTGTGCTGCAGTAGGTGTTGCCTATAAAGAGACACAAAAAATCCCCGGTACAGAGATCTGTCTTATCGATACATTCAGTGGACATATTAATATATCCAGAGAATTACTTGCCAGACGCATCACCTTGACATTGGCCAGTCTCAGCTACAAATTTAGCGCATCTACCCAAAAAAAGCAGCCTGAGCCTTTACCAGTAAAAATGATACATTACCTTGTTTCTAATCATATTTCCCAATGGGAATTGGGTGTTGAAAGGGCACAGGCTATTGCCAGTGGGCTTTATTTAATTCGTGATCTGGGGCATAAACCTGGCAATATCGCCACACCAGCTTATCTTGCCGAAACGGCGCTCCACCTGGGCAGAGACTATGATCTTTCAGTGAATATTTTTGAATCAAGTGATTTGGAAAAGCTGGGCATGGGATGCCTGCTGGGTGTGGCCAAAGGCTCAGCTCAGGCACCTAAACTGATTATACTGAAATATGGCGGCGCAGAAAAATCCCAAAAACCTTATGTCTTTGTAGGGAAAGGCCTTACTTTTGATTCCGGTGGTATCAGCATTAAATCTGCGGCTAAAATGGACCAAATGAAATATGATATGCTTGGCGGCGCAGCCGTTTTAGGCATAATGAAAACAATCGGAATCTTAAAACCAGCAGTGAATGCCATCGGAATTATTCCGGCAACTGAAAACCTTCTGGGCGCTTCAGCTATGAAACCAGGTGATATACTGACTGCAATGAATGGTCTGACAGTGGAGGTGCTCAATACCGACGCAGAAGGAAGACTCATTTTAGCCGATGCCCTGGCCTATGCCTCACGTTATTTTGATCCGGAGCTGATTTTTGACTTTGCTACATTGACTGGAGCTATATTGGTGGCTCTGGGACATGAAGCAACGGGTGTTTTTGGAGACAATTCGCTTATCAAAGAGCTCAATATTTCAGCAGAAAACAGCGGTGAAAAGATATGGCAACTACCCATATATGATGCTTACCGTGAGATGATGAAAAGCAAAATTGCCGATTTAAAAAATATGGGCAAAGAGCGGCTGGCTGGCTCATCGGCGGCTGCGGCATTTCTTGAAAATTTCGTCTCAGAGGGAATTCCTTGGGTACATTTTGACATAGCCGGCACAGGAT
>DSDE01000532.1 GCA_011049095.1 Fidelibacterota bacterium | reverse complement strand
GCTGGACGGTTTCGCAATGCGCGTGCCCACCCCTGATGGGTCCGCCGTTGACTTGACAGTGGAGCTGGAAAAAGAAGCCTCTGTCGAGGAGATTAATGCCGCAATGAGAGCTGCTGCCGAAGGACCGATGAAAGGTATTTTGGAATATACTGAAGACCCAATCGTCTCTGTGGATATTGTAGGTAACGACCATTCTTCCATTTTTGATGCGCCAAGCACTATGGTGATGGGTAAGCTGGTGAAAGTAGTCGCCTGGTATGATAATGAATGGGGATACAGCGTTCGCGTTGCTGACCTCATTGAAAAAATGGCCAGCTTCTGATTTTTGAGCAAAAAACTAGAAAAAGGGACATCGCTGTGTCCCTTTTTTGCATTTTATTCATTATATTTTTACGATGCAAAAGCGACAAAGAATCCGCCATAAATGGATGAGGTAATATGACAAAAAAGATTAAATTTGTATTTGGTGTTCATAATCATCAGCCAATAGGAAATTTCGATGAGATTATCGAAGATGCCTATCAGCATTGCTATGAGCCTTTTATATCGCTGGTAGAAAAACATCCAAAAATTGCAGTGACCCTTCACTATAGCGGCACATTGCTGGACTGGTTTTTTAGCGAGCATCCGGAAATGATAGACCGGATTCGTCGGCTTCTCAATCGAAAAAACATAGAATTGCTCAGCAGCGCGTATTACGAGCCGGTACTAACGGCTATTCCTGAAGAAGACCGCGTTGGGCAAATTCAAAAGATGAACAATCTTCTTCACACTGCCTTTGGATATGAAGCAAAAGGAATGTGGCTTACCGAAAGAGTCTGGGAACCCCAATTGCCACAATCCATTGAGCTGGCAAATATTAAATATACCGCTCTGGATGAAATTAATTTTCGCAGCAGCGGTGTGGTTCAGTTTCCTGTCAAAGGCTATTACAACACTGAAGAAAATGGCCACACTGTGGGGGTTTTTTCCATTTCCCGCAAACTCCGTGATATGGCGCCCTATTCTGAACCGTATGCAATCATAGATTTTCTGAAAGAACAGCTCAGCGATAATAATCAGCACGTTTTGGTAATGCTCGATGACGGCGAAAAATTTGGCATCTATCCCAATACCTACGATAAAGTCTATAAAGAGCAGTGGCTGGAGAAATTTTTTACACTTTTAGAAGAAAATGAGGAGTGGATTCAGACCACAACCCTGAAAGCTTATTATGAGAAATATACACCCCAGGGATTGCTATACTTTCCATCAGCCAGTTATTTTGAGATGGGAGAGTGGGCATTGCAGGCGGAGATACAGAAAGAATTTACCGATTATTTGCAGGAAATTGAAAGTGATGGACATTTAGAAGATCGACGTCATTTTCTTCGCGGTGGCTATTGGCGTAATTTTATGAGCAAGTATCTGGAAACCAACTGGATGCAGAAACGAATGCAACAGATAACTCGTAAGTTTCGTCTCCTGGAAATGACGGCCAATCGCAAAGAATCCTTGCGGAAAATTCGTAATGCCCTTTGGAAAGGAATGTGCAATAATGCCTATTGGTATGGTGTTTATGGCGGCCTCTATCTGCCGCATCTGCGTCGGGCTGTATGGCAAAATCTTATTTATGCAGAAGATAAAATTGACTCCCGATTGTTTAATTTAGAAGACGATTATTATGTCAGAGAAGAATCTGATATCAATCGAAATGGTCTCACAGATATTAAAATCACCGCCCGGAATTATGACGCCATTTTTAGTGTAAATACAGCCGGAGCCCTGGTCGAATTTGATTTTCGGCCATCGCTGGTTAATGTTTGTGATATGATACGACGCATTCCCGAAAAATATCACGACCTGATCCGCTGCCAGAAAGAGAGCAATACAAAGAAATATTTACACGATGAAGCTACACTTATTCCCTTCAGTGGAGATGATCTTCACTATGATTCCGGCCCCCGTTATTC
>DSDE01000408.1 GCA_011049095.1 Fidelibacterota bacterium | reverse complement strand
CTTTGCTTTTGCGCTTTGCCAGATCTTCTCCTTTTTTGATTTGTTTTCACTTTCAAAATAAGGAAGAATATGGCGCTATTCATTTAATTTTTCCATTTTACACAAATTTATGGACATAATCTAACGCGAGGGTGCTCTACACTGTTGAAGAGTTATTTTTGGTTTTGGAAGCCCATCGCAGTGGAGATTATTTTCGCCGTTTTCAGACGGTATCAATGAGATAGGAAACCCGCTCAATATTCTATTATTTGAATGAATTGCTTGATAGACTCCAGTCAGTAAGAATGGATATTAAAGAAAAATAAGATGCGGGAACACCTTATTTTTCTTGTTCAGATTAGCGATATAAGTATCTGTAAAAAAATGCTTATTGAATTTATTGGAAGGGTTTACGGACGTCCACCCATCGTCAGCGCCATAATTGCTTTGGCAGTGTGAAGGCGATTTTCGGCTTCGTCATAGATGATAGAGGCCGGTCCGTCAATGACGGTATTGGTGACCTCGTTGCCTCGGTCGGCCGGCAGGGCGTGCATATATTTTACCTCTTTAGAAGCAAGTCCCATCCGCCGTTCATCGCAAATCCAACTTTTATATTTCTGCAGATTGGCTTTCATTTCTTTGTGGCATTCATCCTCATTGGCGTTGTATTCGTCAAAGCTGTAATTCCCAAAGCCGCCCCAGTTTTTAGGAATGACAATGTGGGCCCCTTCAAAACCTTCATCCATATTCTCAGTGAAACGAATTGAACCGCCGTTCTCCAGACTATTTTGTTCGGCAGTGGCGACAAAATCTTTCAGCAGGGGAAATTCCTTAGGTGCAGCAATGGTGACGTCCATTCCATAGCGGGGAAAGAGCAAAACCTGAGAAAGCGGCACGGAAAGCGGTTTGGCGTGACTGGTTGCATAAGCCCAGGAGATCGTTACTTTCAAGCCTTTGAGGTTTTTACCGAAATATTCTTGAATGGTCATAAGGTCGGCAATGGCTTGCATCGGATGGTAGAGATCATCCTGCAGAGACATAATCGGAACCGAGCTGAACTTGGCCATTTCTCTAAGATATTGATTACCAATGCCATAAAAACAGTTACGGCAGGCAATTCCGTGACCCATTCTCGACAGAACCATAGCAGTATCTTTGGCCGATTCGCCATGGGAAAGCTGCATTTTATCAGGTGTCAGATCGTGGGCATGTCCGCCGAGCTGAGTCATTCCTGCTTCCATCGAGTTGCGGGTGCGGGTGCTCTGCTCAAAGAACATCATAAAAAGGGTTTTATCCTGGAGCAGACGATGAGCCTCGCCCAAAGCAAAACGGCGTTTCAGGTCCGCCGCAGCGTCAAGGGTCATATTGATCTCATTCTTTGTCCATTCCTGGAAGCTGATGAGGTGTTTACCGTGCAAAAGTGTCGCTGACATATTTTCTCCTTTTGTTTATTTTTTTAGAAAGCTAAATCATTTACCGCTGAATTTCCTGATGTCCCGCAGATTCAAGCAGATCAAGATCAAAAGCATTTTATGGGTCTTTTTCGGTTTTTTTCGAAGACATATCGTTTGATTTGTGTTTTTTCTGCAAATTTTAGCAAAAGACCCACTTCTTAAAATGTCTTAATAATTCTATAAGTAATTTCAGAATGAAGATACTTTTCTTGATTGGCAACTTTATTCTTGTCATTCAAATTTTGTTTATCCTTTCTTCAAAAAAAATCATAAAACACATTAAAAATCAGCACGATCTGCGGAAAATACTTTTAAAGCAAGAAAGGGAGGAGGGCGTAGAAGGCGCTGGCTTTCTCCAAGTGATCGACGGGAACTTTCTCGTTGGGGGCGTGGGCATAAGTTTCGTTGCCGGGACCGAAACCGATGGCGGGAATGCTATGCAGTCCGCAAATTGCGATGCCATTGGTGCTGAAGGTCCATTTATCAATGCGCGGCGATTCTTTGAAAAGCGCTTCGTAGGTCTTT
>DSDE01000073.1 GCA_011049095.1 Fidelibacterota bacterium | reverse complement strand
GCCAAACTGGCTTAAATACTCAGGCGCAATAGGCTCTACGCCCGAATCATAATCCACAAGCGTGCTGCGCAAAGGATTAAGAATATGGACCGGACGGTTTAGCTGTCGCTGCAGATAATTATCAAGATTGGGAATCGCTGATCCTGGCCCGGCAATGTAGAGCGGGCTGTCAATCGGTGGCAGCGAAAAGGTTTTACGATAAAAATCAATTGAGCGATTAATTTCGCTCACCAGCCGTTCACCAGCAGAGCGCAGCAATATATTAAGCCGAAAAGCATCTATATTCAGAAATTCCGTGACACCTTCATTGGTGATGGGAAAACCATAAAACTGTTTAAGCTTCTCAGCTTCTCTAATAGATATATTATACTCACCTTCGGGGGTGTTCACTTTTTGAGCCAAAGCTTCCGTAAAATCATTGCTGCTGATACTAAGCTGCCGATTAAGCTGAAACTGCCCCTCATGAATAAAAACAATATCTGAAACATCATCCCGAATATATAGGAGAATAACAGACTGGTCCTGCATTTCCGGGTAATTGGTTTTGAAAAGCTGCCACACTGCAAATGAAGCAGAAAAGATTTTTCGGGGAATAACATTGGCATCTTTGAAGCGGGCGATAACACCAGCAATGGTGCGCTCGTGGGCGATTCCTATAAAGTAGTCTGCTTTTTTGCTTACATCGCTGCTTTTGGCTACACTCACATCATAAATCGCATATTTGTCTGGAAAGGGCAGATTTTTCAGCGCATTCCACTTAATGGCTTCCCGCACCTCTTTCTGGCTCATCGGTGGCAAACTCATAAGACGGCTTACCACATTTTTACTCTGGATGGCATAAACCACATACTTATTTTTAGGATTGGCCAGACTGAGAAACTTTCCAAAAACTGCTTCAAAAGGCTCTTCCGCCCTTTTCCGTACATCTCCGCTAACGCCATCAAGATTAGCATCTAATATTGCTGTAAAACCATAATTAACAATCTGAAATCGATCTTGACGCTTTTTTATCTCCACAAATGTGATAAATTTATCACTAAAATCAATACCGACTACATTATCTCGGCGAAAAAGTACCGCTCTGAAAAAGTCAGTTGCATTCCATTCCACGACATACTGCTCGATATCTGATCCCTTATCCACAAAATGGGTGGAATAGTCATAGGGTTCTATGATTTTTTTCTCTTTGGCTTCCCGATTGATTATAGGCGACGCACTCTCTTTTTGAGTGCCTGACGTGAGCGAACGCAGATTTTCCGGCGAGTCAGCTTTAGAACTGAAAACCTGGCTAGTGAGATTATCAGGCGAGGTGACGGTCTCAATCTCCATTTCATTTTCAGATGGCGCACCTTCACTGTTAGCGCCAATTAACTCCGGTTCCTCTGAGCCCATCGAATTATCTAAGTTTTTCAAGAGCTCAGCCAGATTCTTTTTTGGAGGAATTGCATCAGATTCCCCATCTGTTTTGGGCTGCAAATCACCCGAAGGGGTCTCTTTTTTCTTTCCCAGCAAAGAGCTTAAATCACTGCTTTTTTCTTTGTTTATCGTTTCATTAGCATCTGACGCCAGAGGTGACACGATATCATCGCCGGCTTTCTCCATCTCTTTGTCTAATTTAGAAAGCAACTCTGCCAGTTTCGTTTTTTTCGTAGGCGGCACTGGGAGCTCTTCAGCAGCCTCTTTAAGGCTCTCCTCTCCTGTCTCAGGCAGTTCAGACTCCTCTGCCAGGGCTAGATCGGAGGAAACAGTCGTTCTGACCTCTTGTCTCCCAAAAACTGTATCATTAAGACTTCTTTGACTTTCATCAAAGTCTGATGTGTCGATATTTTGAGGCTTTATACTCTCCTTCTCTGCCTCAGTCGAGCCATCATCACGCTTCCTGAGCAGCTCCAGGAGGCGTGAGGTTGCGTCTTCGCGATGTTTTTCCGGTTCAGCCATAAAGGAAAGGCGATGTCCTTATT
>DSDE01000017.1 GCA_011049095.1 Fidelibacterota bacterium | reverse complement strand
GTTTCTGTGCAAAATCAAGCAGCCCGATTGCGGCTATCTATTATCAGGCTTTGAGTAAAATGCAATACGGAATTGAAGAAGTGGAAAAGACCGTACAGACAGCCGGTAGCCTGGAGATGGCATTCCTGGAAAAAAATCAGGTGTGGCTCACCACAGCCATTTCTCTGGCTCCTATGATTGGCTTTACTGGAACAGTCTCTGGTATGATCACGGCTTTTCAGGATATTGAAGCAGCCAACGATATGACCCCTGCTATTGTAGCCGGTGGTATTTCCGAGGCGCTTTTAACCACCCTCTTTGGGCTTGTCGTGGCCATTATCATCACAGTTTTCCAAAACTGGTTTATGGACCGTATTGATAAGCTTATTGTAAGTATGGAAAAATCATCCATTCTGTTGATGGATGTCCTGATTGAAAAAGAAAACAAGCCAGCCGGTAAAGAGGCCTAAAAAATGTTGGTAAAAAAGAAAAAGAGGAGACCCAGCGGTGAAATTAACAGCGGGTCAATGAGCGATATTGCCTTTTTGCTCCTCGTCTTCTTTTTGCTTGTGAGCACTGTAGATCAGGATAAGGGGATTGGTGTCGTATTGCCTGGTGAAGGTGGTGAGACACAGGTCAGCAAGAAAAATATCACAAATGTGATGGTCAATGCTGCTGGTCAGGTTTTGTTTAATGATGAAATCATTCAGATTCGGGAAATAAACAAACGTGCCCAGGCCAAGGAAATTGAGAATCCGAATATGATTTTTTCTGTGCAGACTGATTCCAAGACCAAATATCAGGTGTATGTGGACGTGATTGATCAACTGAAGCAGGCGAATGTAAAACGTATTTCCATCGCCAATACTGAATGATGAGGTGAATGATGAAGCTGGAGAGAAAAATCAAGACAAAAGGCGGAATCAGTACGGCATCAATGCCTGATATCATTTTTATGTTGCTGATCTTTTTTATGATGTCAACAGTGCTCAGGGAATATGAAGGGCTCAATGTTATACTCCCATCAGCAAAAAAGATTGAAAAACTAGAGACAAAAAAACACGTTTCTTATATATGGATCAGTCGTGATGGCGCCATCTCTATTGATGACCGTCTTATTCCCACGAATAAGGTGCGGGAGGTAATGTATGCCAAAAGGTCTGAAAATCCACAGATTGTTGTATCACTGAGGGCAGACCGGAACGTGGATATGGGAATCATTTCCGCCATACATAATGAGTTGCGTAAGGCTGATGCTCTGAAAGTAAATTACTCGGCAACTACGGCAATTAATTAATGAGGATGCAATGTCTGAAGTAAAGAAATTCGAGCAATTTAAAGAAAAGTCACCGTTTGTTGCTGAGATCAGCGCCATTATCGTGATGTTGCTCCTGATTGGTGGATTTTATTTTATACCTAAGGTGACATTTACGCCGATGGAGACTGAAGCGCCGCAGATTATTATTGAAACTATCGAAATACCCGAAACGCAGCAGATGCAGCAATCGGCGCCACCCAAGAGACCCACGGTGCCAGTGATGAGTGAAAGTGAAGAACTGGCTGATGATGCCACCCTGGAAGAGTTCAGCTTTGAGGATTATGAGGCTTTGGAAGCGCCGCCACCACCAACTCAAAATGACAAAAAAGATGATGATGGTCCTAGAGTCAAATTTATTCCTTATGATGAACCCCCACAAATGGTTGGCGGAGCCGCAGCGCTACTGAAAAATATTGTTTACCCGGAAATTGCCAGGGAAGCTCAGATTGAGGGTACTGTCATTATTCAGGCCTTCGTAAATGAAAAAGGAGTGGTAGCAGACTGGGTAATTATGAAAGGCATCCCTAACACAGGTCTGGATGAAGCTGCAATTGAGGCCATTCGGAAAACTCGATTCAAACCTGCCAAGCAGCGAGACAGGAATGTTGGCGTTTGGATTGCAATTCCAGTCGTATTTAAATTGAAGTAAACTTTTATGATGAAAAAGCAGTGTCTGATAT
>DSDE01000355.1 GCA_011049095.1 Fidelibacterota bacterium | reverse complement strand
ATTGTAGTATATAAATATCTCTTGCGGGGATACTTGAATTGACCAAGCAAACGGTGATAGGTGTTGATGAGTTGATTCATTGGATTCGATTCCTTTTATATATCTTCATTCATTGGAATGTATTCTAATTATCTATCATAATCAGGGAGAAAAAGGAAAAGGTGATGGGTGACAGGTGAAAGAAAAAAGGAGTAAGGAGGCAGGAGACGGGTGACAGGAGAAAGGAGCAAGGAGAATGGAGAATTCAGAATGTAGAATTCAGACTGCAGAATGTAGATAATTGGCGCTATTCCAGGATTTACGCAAATATCCTGACAGCAATTCCAAATATTACGGGTATAATGGCAGTTGATTCATTTATCCCAAAAACATGGTCACATTGAGGGCGACGGTTTTATCATCAAAGCATTTTGTTTCGCGGTCATTGGTCAGCAAATAGGCTCTTTTCAGTGGCTTATCAAGGATTGTTTCCAGTCCGATAAGGTTTTTAGCATCGGCTCTCGTTGCGCGATGGGTCATTTTGATTTCAAAAGCCAAATAATAATCAGGCGTTTCAATCAAAAGATCAATCTCCTTGCCATCATACGTGCGCAAATGGCTAAGCTGAACTTTGATATCTGCCACCCGAATCTGTTTATAAATCTCGGCCACCACCAGGCTCTTAAATTCATTTCCGGTGACGCCGCCCTGTTTTTGTAAGACGGCTTGAACGATGCCGTTATCCAGATAGTGAATTTTCCCCATTTTGCTCAGGCGTTTATTGGGATTGGCAGACCAGGCCGGAAGCAGAATAGATTGATAACTTACTTCAAAATAATGAAGATAGCGCTGCACAGTCTTTGAGGTGATGCCAAGTTGATTGCCCACCGCTGTGGCATTCAGCAGACTTGCGGTATTTTCTACCAGATAGCGCTGAAGCTTAATGAATGGCTCCAAATCTCGAAAAGATGCCAGATCGCGAATATCCCTTTCCAGATAGGTGCGCACATAATTCTGAAGCCAGACAGTGCGCTCTTCCACACTCATTTCATCATCAGACACGGCAGGATAAGCTCCAAACCTGAGATAATGCTCCCAGGCCTGCTCTTTCTCCGCCATATTTTTATCCAGCACAAAAGAGGGAAGGTAATCCTCCGCCATAGTATTCAGCAGCTCTTCCTGAAAAAGGGAGTTTTCAACGGGATCATTCCAGGAATGGGTACGCAGCTCCGGCAGGGTCAGAGGATAGAAATCGATGATAATACAGCGTCCGGCAAGACTTTCTTTCACTTTTTCCATAAGCAGGAGCTGGCTGGAACCCAACAAAATATATCGGGGCTCTGGCCACTGATCGTACACTGATTTTATACTTTCAATGAGTTTGGCTTCTTTCTGCACTTCATCAAGAATCGCCCTCGAATACTGAAGCTTCCATTGGGATGCCGTAAGACGGCTGTATTGGCTGCGCAGAAGGGGGTCTTCAATGGATATATAATGATAATCGGGAAAAAGATGCCGTGCCAGGGTGGTTTTGCCGGTTTGCCGCGCTCCGGTCAATACGAGAATGCGCCCACTCTTCCAGCTATTTCGTTCTTGAATCAGCGCAGATATTTTACGGTTCTTCATAGCAATCTCCTTTTAGCATCTTTTTCATAGGAGAATCTATGACTATTTTTGAGAAATTGCCATGCTATTCCAGGATTTACGCCAATATCCTGACAGCAATTCCCAATATTACGGATATAATAGAAATGATTGCCGAAGCAGAAAAGGCGATTCTCGATTATTTTTATCTGAATCCCCAGCTTCATTCACCAAAGGATATGGAATATCTCCGCTTTGATTTGGAAAGTCTGAACCTGAGCGTTTCTAAAGAAAAACTCTCTGACTATTTAGAAAGGTTAAAAGTGCAGCTTTAGAATCCCGTCTTCGCACATTGTGACTTGATAGCACTTGTTTCTGTGTTTTGCTCATCTATGAGAATAGATGGAGTCCCAGCGCCT
>DSDE01000455.1 GCA_011049095.1 Fidelibacterota bacterium | reverse complement strand
GTTTAAAATTCCCTGTTTAGCGAATAAAATCCAGAATATTGAGATTAATCACGCTTGATGTGGCCTGCAATGCCACCTGGTATGCCATTTCTTCTGATGAATATTTGGCAATGGTGGCGGCCATATCTGTGTCTTCAGTCTGAGAAAGGTAACTGGCGAGATTCACATTGGCTGTTTCGAGACGGCTCTGGGTAAGCATAATCTGGTTTTTGTTACTTCCAAGATTTGTAACTTTATTGGAAATTTCATCAGAGACAGTTCGAAGAATATCAATATTTGCATTGATAGTATTTACATCATTGTTATTGAGAGCATCACGAAGTTCGATCAGGCTGCCAAACATACTAGTTGAATTAATCTCTTCTCCGGTAATGGATACTTTTATATCATATGATTCAGCGATTCTTCGGGTGATAGGGTTGTCATTTCCGTGATAATCTACGCGATATGTGCCCAATGGTGCGCCTGTGGCCTGATCCATATCTTCTTCAAGTGTGAATGGTTTTGTATCTCCCTGAGTGAAAGTACCGCCAAAAACAAATTTCCCCAGGTAGGTGCTATTGGTCATGTCAAGTACATCATTCAGCAGGTTATTTACGTCATTACCCAGGCTTATTCTTTCTTTTTCACCATAGGTGCCATCAGCGGCTTGAGTTGCTATCTCTTTGGCTTTAAAGAGCTTGCTGTTTATCTGGGTGAGTGTATCTATAGAAAAATCTATCCAGGCATTGGCATCTGTGATATTACGCAGATATTGCTCATTTTTTTTGATAGCCTGGCTAAATTTCATCGATTGAGAAAAACGAACCGGATCATCAGAAGCTTTTTGAACATCTTTACCTGTAGCTAATGCTATAGATGTCGTATTCATCTTGTTCCTGTTGAGGTTGATTGTATCCAGCATATTACGACTGAGCATTGTTTGTGTTATTCGCATTTAAACCTCCTGGGCTTTTATACTAAATTTAAAGTAGTATTCACCATATCCTGCACAGTCTGAATAATTTTCGCCGCGGCCTGATATGTTTTTTCATATTCGATAAGATTGGTCATCTCCTCATCAACAGAGACACCGCTGACGGAATCTCTTTGGTTTTTAAGTTGTGAAACAACCATTTGTTGACTTGTTTCAAGATAGACAGCTTCGTTTCCGGCAGCGCCGATATCAGTAATCAGCATTGAGTAAAAATCAGCGGCAGTGCTGGAATTAACCATTTTAGAATTTTGGAGATCATAAATTCTTTGAGCAATTTTACCGTTTCCCGGCTCGCCTGCAGTATCAGAAGACGCAATCAGTGCCGGATTGTTAATTATCGCACCATCCAGCCGAAATTCTCCTGCACCTGTAATATTTTCAGCAAAGAAGTTGACGTTTGTAATATCATCTATATTATAGCCAGCTCTGTGAATAGCATTGACTTGAGAGGCTAAATTGACAGCTAAGCTATCAAGACGGTTTCCATAATCCTTGAGTTTGGAATTGTGGGATTCTAAGAGACTGCCAATACTGCCACCTGTAATATTTCCTTTTCCTTTTTCAAAAGTCACTTTTAAAATACCATCACCTTGAGAAAAACTGGTAGAGACAGAATTTTTAAAGTTATGAGATATAAGGATAACACCACCGGTACTGATTGTAATTTGTCCATTATCTGCTTCTTTTGCCTTTATATCAACGTATTCCGAGAGTTTTTTGACGGTCATATCTCTTTCATCGAGGAGGTCGGCAGATAGGGCATTTTGCTGTCGGTTTATTTTTTGATTGAGATTATGAATATGGTCAACAAGCTGGTTAACCTCTTCTGTCTTTTGAGTGAGATCACTGCGAATATTCTCGCTTAAATCTTCTAGGTCCTTGTTGAGGCGATTAAAGGTGTCAGCCAAAGCCCTGCCCTTGTTTCTCACAATACTGCGCATCCCGTCATTTTCAGGATTGGTGGAGAGATCATTCCAGGCAGACCAAAATTCATTCATCATATTATTC
>DSDE01000089.1 GCA_011049095.1 Fidelibacterota bacterium | reverse complement strand
CAGAATCAGACAATGGTATAAATCTAATTGAGGCAGCGTCGAATAGTGAGATAGCCATTTTGGGCAAATTTTTTCATAGCGGCTTTGGCTTTGACGGGATTTCCGCCATTGACCGGAACCACCCATCCGCCAGATTCAAAATAATAAGCTTCGCCATTTAGAAAAGCAATAATCCCAAAGTGACCGTTGCGACCTACGATATCACCCGGTTGCAGCAAAGCGATTTCTTTATCTGAGGGTGTGCCGTTTTTCGCGATTCGGAAGAGTTCATCACCCAGGAGGTCCAGCTCTCTGGTATCGAGGCGAAAACGGTTGCCACCGCCATCGAGAGCGCCTTCATCGCGGAAACCTGTCATTTGACAATATATCTTGAAGCCCTGGGTAGAAAATAGCGCTATAGAATCTGGAATGAGTCCTGCATAAACAGCGATTTCATAAGGTGCACTGCTAAACCCTGAGCAGTCCAGTCCATATCGTCTTTTAATTTCAATTCCCGTAGGTTGGGCATCATCTAGGTCAAATATATCGCCGGCCCAGCGATAAAAGGAGCTGCCAAAATAGTGCTGATAAATCTGGAATGTGAAAATAGTCACTTCATTAACAATTTCGGCATAGCTCAGTTCTCTGAGTTTGGGGGTATATGGCAGGATTGCCGGCATTATAATCTCATCAAGAAATTCCCGATTGCAGCATTCATACATTATGTGGCGGTTTCCGTTCATTCCTAATATAAAAGAATCAGCAAGCGCTTCGGCATTAAATTTTTCTTTTTGCAGCTTGCTTGCTTTTGGAATAGAAATCAGACCTGGCAAAGGCCGGCTATGCCAAACTGAATCATCAGTTTCTGTATTATTTTTACAAGAACTGAAAGCAAAGAGAGCGAGGAAGAGAATGATTGACCAGAATCTAAAAATTTCAAAGTATCTCTTAGAAATCAAACCGCAGCTCCTCCATTCGTTGTGCGTTGTATTTTATAATGTGCTACGTATCGCATATCCGTATGTGCGATGTGCTCTTTTGCTCATCAAGCTCTTGTATTCCTTGCTGGTAATTTTCTCCCCACATGTCTTTTTCAATCTTTTCCTCTAATATGCTTTTGCAAATATTACCTGGTCCTGACTTTCTTTACCGGTGAGGATACATATGCCCGATTCTGCTGTTTTCTCAAAAAGTTTAACCCTGACCGTTCCTTTGGTCTCTTCTTTGATGCGTTCTTCATCATCACCAGTGCCTGCCCAGAAACAGCGGGCAAAACCACCTTTCTCCAGAACGTCCTTTAGCTCGTCATAGCTTGCAACATCAAAAGTATTTTCTTTGAGCAGTTTTTTTTGCCTTTGGAGAAGCTCTTTTTGGATGTCGTCGAGACGTTCTGCAACGCTTTTAAGAAATTCACTGATACTTAGAAATTCCTTTTTCCCGCCAAGGCGCCGCACCAAAACTACTTGGTTTTTTTCTATGTCTTTGGGGCCCGCTTCGATACGCAATGGCACACCTTTCATCTCCCAGTCATTGAATTTGAAGCCTGGCGAGATAGTATCACGCAGGTCCAGGTGGAGACGAATGCCTTTTTCTCTAAGGCTGGCAGCCAGTTTGTCACAATAGCTCAAAACCTCTGATTTTTGCTCATCATTTCGCCAGATGGGAACGATTACAACCTGATAAGGTGCGATTTTTGGCGGTAAAATCAGACCTTTATCGTCTCCGTGACTCATAACCACAGCTCCGACTAAACGCGTGCTGACACCCCAGCTTGTGGCATAGACATATTCCATTGTGTTTTGCTCATTTTGAAAGCGGACGTCAAAAGCTTTGGCAAAATTTTGTCCCAGGTAGTGACTGGTGCCGGATTGAAGGGCTTTTTTATCACCCATCATTGCCTCGATAGAGTAGGTGATGACAGCCCCAGCAAATTTTTCTCTTTCGGTCTTGCGGCCTACAAGAACCGGCATCGCCATATATTCCTCGGCAATCGTTTTATAAATAT
>DSDE01000386.1 GCA_011049095.1 Fidelibacterota bacterium | reverse complement strand
TTAAGTATCAGCTCAGTATCTGGATGGCTGATAATATTCCCGGTATTAGAGACAATGAAGCTGAAGCCGCCCTCGTAATCGGAGACCGACTCCAAATGAGTTTTTAGCCATTCCAGGCTGACGTCTCCCGTCACCACAGCTATTAGTTCACCGCTGCGATTACAAGCAGGTGATGAATAAGTCGTCATCAGTATATCACCGCCGCCCTCATCAAAATAGGGCTCTGTCCAGATTCCCTTCCCCTGCTTCAGAGGCTCCAGAAACCAATGCTGCTCCCAGTAAGGATAACTTTCCACAAGATCAACATATGCCAGTGTATCGCCGCTGCGATAATAATAGGGTGAAAAAGCATCCAGGTCTCCCGCGGGATTCATTGCTACCGTTGAGCCGAAAATCATTTTATTAAGATCAACCAGATCGTGGGTCAGCAGCTTGACTTCATATTGAGAGTAGCTCTCCTGAGCCAGCAGCAGCGCTCGTCCGTCAATGGCTTTTTCTACATTGCCAGACATATTCTGAATACGGCTTACCATCGCAGCAGTGATGTAATCTCCCTGCTTGGAAACATTCTGCAATAAGATGTTTTTACTGAAAAAATAGTAGATTCCCAAAATTAGCATCAAGACAATGAGAATTGGCGGCAAAGCATAGAGCATCAGTTTAAATGCCAATGTATTGCGGTTTAAACTCATTCCAGCTTTTTCCAGGTCCTGACGAAAGCTTGATACGGGGGCACATTTTCAATTATACCGGCTTTAAGAGCGATTTCTATAGCCTCCAAATAAGCTTTTTTAGACATATATCCAGAGACAGAGGCATCGTCTGCATCGGCCTCTAGCAAGCTCTGCATACAATCCAGCATATAGCCCTCGTGTGCCAGATTTGCCGGAATGCCTGTGGCTTTCTGCCGCCAGAGCACCGCTTCCAAAGCTTCGTCCTTATGGGTGAAAGCATACTGCCATCCCCGCAGCGAGGCTCTTACAAAAGCATCGGCATAACGCCGGTTTTCATCGTAATAATCCTCCCGGCAAAAGAGCCCATCCTCTGGCATATTGATACCGTAATCAAAAAAGTGAAACATATTTAAATCAGCTTCTGCATAGCCTGCGCTGAGGATGCGGTGCAGCTCATTATACCACATTACAACCAGCGCTTCAACGCCGTCATTGAGAAAAAGCTGAATCCCGCTCTTAATTGGAATTATATCTGGACTCAGTCCTTGTGAATGGAAAAAATAGAGCGGTATCTCACGAAAATCTTTATGCCACAAGCCGATACGAACACCGTTCAGAGATGCGATATCTTCAGAAAGACGACTCTTTTTGCTGGCTACCATCAGCGCCGAACGTTTAGAATACTGGCAAATATTTACAATTGGCAGACCCTGATTCTTCATAGCCAGAGCGCTGCTGAAAAAAGAGCTGACAATCTCAGCCTTATCTGACTGAATAGCCTCGCCAACCGGATTTTGGGGTCCGCCGTCTAAAATCGTTACCGAGAGCCCCTCTTCCGCGTAAAATCCTTTATCTAAAGCCATATAAAAGCCGGCAAACTGCGCCTGGTGCGTCCACTGCGGCAAAAACCGAATAGCTGCCGGCGAGCGGCCCAGCAAAGCAGAATTAAAAAAGAGCAGAAAAAAAACAACTATCATTAAAACCCTGCCTTGTTTTAGGCGCTTCTTTACTCCCAAAAAAAAGCTTAACAAACTATTTAACATCACAGGCTAATTTTAGCAAAAGTCAAGCTTCATTCCAAACTGAAAACTTGGGGAATGAATTTGACCCTGATAATATATTTTCAAAATTAAGCCGCCAATATCTCTATTTAAAAAATTTACGATGCAAGGAGCAGCAAAGATCGCATATAAAAACACATCTGTCCAAAATAAAATTTTCCTATTCACAAATCTCATTTTCCAAGTTGATTTAATCCGGGCATTCACGAATTCGGGATAAAGAAGATTGTGTTTGAAGGCGGATAAGAGACGT
>DSDE01000363.1 GCA_011049095.1 Fidelibacterota bacterium | reverse complement strand
GTGTTGGCCAGATTCGGCATCCAGTTTACTAATGATAATGCTCACTTAAAAGTCAAATCTCCAGGAATGAAAAAGTGGAACGAGCCGGGCAGCGAGATTCTCGACTGCGGAAACTCAGGAACAACTGCGAGGCTATTGACTGGCTTGCTTAGTGGGCTGCCCTTCACTGTAACATTAGATGGCGATGAAAGCCTGCGCAAACGACCTATGCAGCGCGTCCTCACACCATTGATAAATGCCGGAGGAATATTTACCAATCAAAATTCAGGAAAGCTGCCCCTTACCGTACACGGTCAAAAAATACAGGCCTTCAACTATAGTTTGCCAATTCCCAGCGCACAGGTAAAGTCAGCGCTCATTTATGCAGCCCTTAATGCAACTGGAAAATCTGTCATCACGGAAGCTATTCCAACGCGTGATCATTCAGAAAGACTCGCAAAACTCTCTCATATAAGACTATATAAACACAATAACGATATAATTGTTAATCCATACAAACATCGTCTAATGCCTTTTCGCTTTTATGTGCCATCTGACCCTTCGGCTGCCGCTTTTTGGATTGCTGCCGCCCTGCTTGGGAATAAATCTAAAATTCTGCTAAAAAATGTTTCACTTAATCCGAGACGAATCGAAATGCTCCGTGTTTTACAAAAAGCAGGCGGGCATATTCAAATTCAAGCGAACAAATCTTTTCCAGAGCCGATGGGCGATATTTTAGTCCACAGCTCTAAACTGAAAGCATTTTCACTTGCAAAAAGGCAAATTCCACTGCTGATTGATGAGATTCCGCTTTTAGCTCTGCTTGCCACACAGGCGACGGGAGTCAGCATTCTGCGGCACCTTACCGAATTGAAAATAAAGGAGAGCGACCGACTGACTGCCATCACAGAGAACCTTTCCATCATTGGCCTAAAAAGCACCCGAACGGATGATACACTGATTATAGAGGGACCACAGACCATAAGCGGTGGCGAAGCGCTTACTCATGGCGACCACCGGATTGCAATGATGATGGCTGTGGCTGGTCTGATCTCTCAAGATGGGATCAAAATTCCCGATCCTGAATGTGCCAAGATCAGCGACCCATTCTTTTTTCAAGAAATTTCAAGCCTTCAATAAATGAGTTAATGGTTTTATGTACGGCATTATTGGAAATGAAATCAGCTATAGCGCTAGTCCACGCATCCACCAAAGCATTGCCAAACTCCACAAGAGAAAGATTAATTATTCACTTTGGGATATCAGTCCTGCGGCTTTCTCTGAAAAAATACCCAAACTCATCACCCGGCTGCAAGGCGCCAATGTGACCACGCCATACAAATCGCAAATTCTCCCCTTTCTTAATTTCATCAGCGATGAGGCCAGAATGACAGAAAGTTGCAATACCATCTACCGCCATAACAATCAGCTCATCGGAACTAATACCGACATTGCCGGTGTCATAGCAACACTCAAGAGTCAAATTCCAGATGCTCAGCAATTTTATCCCATCATTTTTGGCAGTGGCGGGGCAGCGCGAGCAGTTTTGCAAGCACTGACAAATCTTGAAATCAAAGAGGCATCACTCTTAAGCCGTGGTGGAAAAATTATCTCCTGGTTAAAAACGAAATTTCCTAAAATTGAGCTTAATGGGTTACCGGATAAATTTCACAGACAGACTCTATGGATTAACGCTAGCCCACTGGGGGGACCGAAAAACCCGGAATTCACTTTGATACGAGAACACCTGGAAAGATTTAATCAGCCTGGGGACTATTTTTTTGACTTGAATTATCAACCCAAAAACAATCCGCTCCAATCTTATGCAGACTCTTTGAAAATGACTGTTATCAATGGCTGGCATATGTTAATATATCAAGCACTTGCAGCGCATCAGCTATGGTTTCCAAATGAAGATTGGAATAATTTTCCAGTGCAGAACCTGATGAAAGAGATAAACTATGAGTGAATTACGCTATCTGACGGCAGGAGAAAGCCATGGACCAGGACTC
>DSDE01000360.1 GCA_011049095.1 Fidelibacterota bacterium | reverse complement strand
CGTCTGACCGATGATCGGTTGGCAGCGTTTCTGACCATTCAGGGTGATGAACGCAACTTCCCTGATTATCAGCGTGTTACGAATGAGCTGCATCACGCGGGCATACGGTATGGAATTGATGAAAATAAGCTGCGCCAGATTATCGCGGCCAAAAAGGCAGTGCAAGACATCCTAATAGCCAGGGGACAGCCACTCAGCAGAGGAGAAGATGCCCAGCTCATCTGGTATATTGATTTGAATAACGCTGGATCTGGGTCTCCTTTTAAAACATTGAAAAAACACAAACAGGTCACTGAGGGGCAAGAGCTTGTAGCCAAATTGCCGGCTACCGATGGAAAACCAGAAATAAAAGTTACTGGTGAAACTCGCGTTGTCCCTGGTGATGATATTCCCCTGCCAAGAGGCAAAAATACAATGGTATCTGAAGATGGTCTGACACTCTATTCTCAGATCGACGGATACATAGTTTCGGAGAATAATTTACTTGCCGTTGATAATGTGTACCGTGTTCACGGGAATATAGATTTAAATACAGGAAACATCAAATATAATGGTACTGTAATAATCGACGGCGATGTTCGCAGTGGTTATCGGGTCTATGCTACGGATTCAATTTATATTGATGGCACTGTGGAAGCAGCCAATATTTACAGCCAAAATGGCGATGTGGTGATTCGACACGGCGTTTTAGGACGAGGAAGGGCAAATATTCTTGCAGGCGGGCAAATTAACGCCGGTTTTATACAAGATGCCACAGTCGGCGCGAAAAAAGATGTCATTATCGATCGCTATATCCTAAATTCTGGCATCAGCTCCGGTGGTCGCGTGATTCTCAAGAAAAATGAAGGCTTGATAAGAGGCGGAAAAATTCATGCTGACGAAGGTGTAGAGGCCATTGAGCTTGGTTCTGACCAGTCAAAAGATACTGAAGTAATTGTGAGCAGCAACGATTATTATGAGATGGACAGTCGAAAATGGGAAATTAAAAAAGCTGAAGAGACACTGATGAATCATGTTAATACCATTAAACGTCGTGTGGAGTTCCTTCGTCTCTTAGAGCAGCGCTTAAAAAGACTTTCCCCGGAAAAACAAAATGAGCTGAATGAAGCAAGTGATGAGCTCAATAGCAAAATGTCTCAGCTTGAAGCCCTTAGGATGCAAGAGCAGCTCATCGATAATGAACGAAACCGTGAGGAGACCTCTAAAACAGTCATTATTCGCGGCGTTTTGCATAAGGGTGTAAAAATAGGCATTGGCAACAAGGAAGTTCTTGTGGATAAAAACATGTTCAATGTTCGCTATATCCGCCGCGGCGACCAGATTTTTGCCGAGGAAATTGAAAAAAAGCAGGACAGTTAGATGGAAAAAAGTACCATATCTATCATCGTAGTTGATGACGAAAAACCGATTGTTGATACAATGCTGGTGTTTCTCAGCCGTATTGGTTACCAGGCTAAAGGATTTTACGACTCAGATGAGGCCATTAAATATCTTGATACCCATTCCTTTGATGTGATGTTTACTGATTTGATGATGCCAAAAGTATCTGGAATGGACCTGGTAAAAAAAATTAAAGACCGCGGTGATGATACACAAATAGTCATTTTTACTGGCTATGCCACAACAGACTCAGCTATTGAAGCCATACAATTTGGTGTTTATGATTATATCAGAAAGCCATTCAAGCTTGATGAAATAAAAGTTACCCTAAACCGCGCTGTGGAAAAACTACTCCTCAAGCGTGAGAACGTTTTTCTGAATAAGCGCATCGAGAAAATGCTTGCGGATATTACGATGCTTTATGATATATCCAATATATTTTATCAACTGGAAAATTTTTCCGATGTTGCAGAAATGGTTTTAGATACACTTAGTGAGGGCATCAGTATTCGACATGCCGCTATTCTGAAAATGAATGCTGATTACGGTCGTTACCAAACTATCTGTCAGAGAGGTCTTTCTGAGAATCTTGCCGAAGCCTTTTTATTTTCTAAAGATGATATGATT
>DSDE01000486.1 GCA_011049095.1 Fidelibacterota bacterium | reverse complement strand
TCACGAGGGTGTCTATCTTAGCGGCGATGTGATGCTGGATGCAATGAAGCATTTTTTGCCGATGGCCAATGCAAATTCAAAGGTACTGGAAAGCTTGTCACTATCGGCAGGCAACTATCATCTGCTGACCATTCATCGTGCAGAAAATTCTGATGATTCGCGACGGCTTGCTGAGATATTCTCCGGCTTGTCTGCCTCGCCATTACCAGTGATTTTTCCGATGCATCCCCGGATGAAAGGAATATTGGCCAAAAAAGATTTGGCATGCCTTTTAGAAAAAGCTTGGCAGATTAAAGTCATCGAACCGGTGGGCTTTCTCGATATGATTGCTCTGGAAAGCAACGCAAATAAGATTATTACCGACAGCGGCGGTGTGCAGAAAGAGGCGTACTTTCTAAAAAAAGCCTGTATTACTATGCGAGATGAAACAGAATGGACAGAGACTGTGACAGAAGGCTACAACATTATCACCGGCGCTGACAGGACGAAAATTGTAGATGCAATTTTGCATTTTGCCCCTGTTCATGAGCCCAAAAACTATTTTGGTGACGGATTGGCCGGACTGCACATTGCCAAAGCTATTGAGGATTATCTGAAATGAAAAAAAGCAGCTTTGTGTTTTTTATTATGCTCAGTGATTTACTGATGACAGTTTCAGCGCTCTTTCTCACCTATCTTTTTCGATTTCATCTGGACTTTTTTAGCAATCCCATTGAGATATATCCATCTGACCTGCTGATTCCTGCTCTTGTACTGTATTTTTATTGGCTGTTGTTTTATTTCTATTATGGACTCTATCAATTTCCCGTGGCTCCCAGCCGGTTTGATGAATCGACACGCGCGGTAAGGGCTCATTTTACAGGCATAATAATTCTTTTTTTAATTACCTTTGATTTGTATCATCCATTCGCATTGAGCCGCCTTACCCTCGTGGCATATTTTATCATTCTCACAGTCTTGGTGGCGCTGGGTAGGGTTTTTGTTATTACTGTTCAGCGCCGCCGATTTGAAAGGGGGCTTGGGCTCAGCCCCGTGCTTATTGTGGGCTTTAATGAGTTGGGCTTCGATATTTTTAATAAAATCGCCCAATTTAAAGCGCTAGGTTATAAGGTGCATGGCTTCATTACCCTGAATCCTGATAAACACAGCGGGGAAAACTACAAAGATGTGAAGGTTTTAGGTGGTATTGACAGCTTGCCTAAGCTCATTAGCAAACTTCATATTCGTGAGTTGATTATTGCCTTTGAAACGGGAAATCACGATAGGCTGCTGGATGTGATTGATCGGGTGGGCCGCATTGATGTCGGCCTGAAAATTATTCCCGATATGTATGATATTATCAGCGGCCAGGCCAGAACAAACCAGATTTACGGTTTTCCCCTCATCGATATTTTTCCCCAATTGATGCCTTACTGGGAGCGAGTGATTAAGCGCACTATGGACATATGTATTTCTCTTTTTGCCATTATCTGCTTTAGCCCCTTTTTTCCATTTATAGCTTTAGCTATCAAGCTGGATTCCCGAGGCCCTATTTTTTATTTGCAGGAGCGAGTGGGGAAGAGAGGGCGACTCTTTAAAATTATTAAATTCAGAACGATGGTTTCAGATGCTGAAAAGCTTACTGGCCCAATCTGGAGTCAGAAAAATGATCCCCGTATTACGAGAATGGGAAAATTTATGCGCAAGACACGCATTGACGAGGTGCCTCAGTTTATTAATATATTGAGAAATGAGATGAGTCTCGTGGGGCCGCGTCCTGAGCGTCCGGCTTTTGTCGAGGCCTTCTCCAGAGACATTCCCCTATATAAACATCGTCTGAAAATGAAACCGGGCATCACTGGCTGGGCTCAGATTAAACATAAATATGACGAATCTGTAGAAGATGTAAAGACAAAGCTGCAGTATGACCTTTATTATCTGGAAAATATGTCTTTGCGGCTGGATTTTAAAATAATTCTCAGTACATTTGCAGTTATGCTGGAAGGAAAAGGACAATAATATGGAAATACGCATTC
>DSDE01000084.1 GCA_011049095.1 Fidelibacterota bacterium | reverse complement strand
TTTGTTGGTGGAATACTTGTGGTTTCTGCATCGATGTTGAAGAGCAAGCCTGCAATAATGACAAATATATTGTGCTTTTGGGCCAATTGGAATCTAAAAGCCTCGGGCATTCGCATTTACCATCATGGAAAAGAAGCCATCGATCTAAATCGACAATATGTCATTTTAGGAAATCACGAGTCGGCTTTAGATATTTTTGTGGTGCTGGGGCAATTTCCTCTCGCATTGCGAATTGTTTCTAAAATTGAGCTGCGGAAACTGCCATTGGTGGGTTACGCGATGGAGAAAACCCTCTTTCCCTTTGTTGACCGGAAAAACAGAAGCGCAGCCATCGTATCATTAGACAAAACCTTTCAAAAACTGGCTGCAGCCAACCTCTCTATTTTTTTATATCCAGAAGGTACACGGTCCAAAACTGGCCATCTTATTCCGTTTAAAAAAGGCGCTTTTGTGTTGGCGATTCAGCATCAATGGCCTATCTTGCCAATCGTGATGTGCGGCGCGGGGAAAATAAATCCGCCGGGAACTATTTGGGTGAAAGGCGCGGATGTGCATATTTACTATCTGCCCCCTATAGAAAGCGCCGGATTAACGCTGGATGATCGGGAAGAGCTTAAAAATAGGGTCTTTGAGCTTATGGATACTTTCCAGCGAGGCCAATGTTAGGGTTAAATTTGTGAATCTCAAAAATTTTGCTCAGTTTTTTGAGCCAGACCAAATCTATTATAGTGAAGACCGTCTGCAGCAATACTGGTATCAGGATTTATGGAAACAGGGTTGGCGCACCGTTTCCGGTCAGCAAATTGATATTTTATCCCCCGGATTCTGGAACAGGACAGAAGGACCAGATTTTCGGGAACTTAGGCTTCTCATCGGTGACAAGCTTTTTTCTGGTGATGCTGAGCTCCATTTTGACAATGCAGACTGGTATCGGCATGAGCATCATATCAACCCTGAATATAATCAATGTGTACTCCATATTGTTTTTCGCAATCTTGATGAATCTGAATATGTTATTGCGCAGGACGGTCATAAAATTCCTGTTGTCTATATTCCCTATGAAGCCCTACTCACACCGCCAGAGCGATTTGTCTGTTGCAAAAGCCATATCTCCAGCGATGAGCAGGCTGCTGTATTGCTGCAATCAGGCTGGCAGCGCCTGGAACGTAAAGTCGGCTATTATATAAGACAGAGTCATCGTTTCACTTTTGAGCTGATGCTGCTATGGGGATTATTTAAATCCGCCGGTATTCGCTACAACCAAAAATCAATGATTCAGCTCTTTATTCGTATTCCATGGGAAGATTATCTCAATGGCAAGATAGCTCCTGAAGATATTGAGGCACTCCTGTTTGCTTATGCAAAAATTGCCGTCACAAACGAGGATGATTTTACAGCAACGATAATAAAATTTCAGAGCAAAGTGCCTGAGCAGCAAAAAATCCGCTGGCATTATGCCAAAACGCGCCCTATTGCCTTTCCCGATCGCCGCCTGGCGTGGATCGCTGCCTTTCTCAAAAGAGGATTGCTTCAATGGTCACCGCAAAGACTCTATGAAAGATGGATAATAGGAGAGGATTGGCAGCACATCTGCGAAGGTTTTTTTAATGTTTCACTGAGTGATTATTGGCATTTTCGTTACCGCCTTGGTTTTAGGTCTGTGGCTCAGGCAATTCCCCAAAGCCCCGGCGCTGCTTTCCGTCTGGAAATGAATGCAAATGTTTTACTGCCAATTATGATGGCTTTAGAGCATAAAAATGGCAGTGATAAACAAAATCTGGGAAAAATCCGAGCTGAATTTGAAAAACTGAAGCTGCCACAGCCCTATACTGCCACGAGGAATTTTATTAAGCGTCACGAGCTTGTGATGAAAAGTTCACTTTTAAAAAGCTGGTTGCTGAATCAGGGGGTATTAGCTTTAGAAGAACGCTACTGCACATTGGACGCGGCTGATTTTTGCCCTTTTTGTGGAACTCGTTGATGCGTAAAGAAAAAAGCCTAATTACACAGCGAAAGATAAGATATAATG
>DSDE01000259.1 GCA_011049095.1 Fidelibacterota bacterium | reverse complement strand
TCGAAAGTTCCCTCAAAACTATAATGCTCTGCGGCAGGCTGAAAAAGCTCCCTCAGCAGCCTTCCCTGTAGATCATAAATCACAATGCTGCGAATGGGATCATCCATTTCCACCCTGACTTTTTGTAAGCTATTGAAAGGATTGGGATAGAGCTGTATCAAATTTACTGTTTTGGGCTGATGGCGGACTTTAAGCGGCTCAGAAAATTGAAATTCAAGAGCGCCGATATCTATCCTGCCGTTTGAGATGCGGGATGCCCGAGCAAAATCGAGCTCAGGAAGCTCCAAGCCAAGGGTATCGGGTGTACCGGCATCTATGAGCGGACTGAGACTGTCAGGATAGAAATCAAGGCTTCCTAAATCGCGAAAGCGCGGACGCTGATAGACGTGATTTTCTCCTGGCAATATTTCATAAAGATTACAATAGCTGAGCTTTGCTGTGGCGGCCGAATCTGCCCTGAAGGCATATTCGGCATCATCGCTATCGCTCCAGATGATGCAATTATGAAGCTCCACTGTGGCAGAATCAGCAGCCCAAACACCGCCCTTCATTCCCCACAGGGTGTTATTTACAATCCTTGCCGCAGTCGAAGCAAAAAGATAAAAAGGATATTGCACATCATAAAAAAGCTCATTGACCGAAAAGAGCTCTCCCCCCTGAATCTGTACAGGCTTCACCAAGTTATACCAGCGGTTTCCAAGGCTATGAATCTGCGCGCCATTTCCCACAAGGGGACTTTCTTGTATCAGTCCGCTGATTAGATTTTCTTTGAGAATCGTATGTCCGGCATCAGCCTGAATTTTTCCATTGAGAAGCTGACTATTTTCAATCAAAAGTTGGCCGCCTTGCTGAAAAACTGCACCAGAAAACGCCGTTTCCCGAAAGATAAGCCTGCCCCCGGCTTGCAAAAGAATCGTATCACTAAAGGCGCCACCACCAATGAGCAGGCTATCCTGAGCCTGAAAAATCAGCGTGTCGGCGCTATTTTCAAATTGGGTAAACTGTATCTTGGAACTGCCGCTTCCATAATAGCGAATGCTGCCCCAAGGATTTTGATAGACTGAATTACGCCGGAAAAGCACTGGTTCTCCGGCATCGCCAATAAGCTCTAAATTACCTGCAACAAGAATATTTTTGCCGTAATTGATGCGAATCTCAGTGCCTGCTGACACAGAAAGTAAGGCGCCTGCGGGAATGACAATATCATCCATGACAATATAGGGGCCATCCCAGGGGCTCCAGCGACCCATCAGTTCCCCTTGAACCCTCTGCCCGTGGAAAAACTCTTTATCCGATTCAAGCGCACCCATGTCGGGGCCATTTCCAAGGAATGACTGCCCCCAATCCAGGCCCGCATCTACACATGGCGAATATCGCCCCAGTGACAGATCACCATTATATTCATCTGCAAAAGCAATCTCTTGATAGAGTTCGCCGTCGCCGGGATAGGGTGTAAAATATCGGGGCGGACCTTCCCAGCCGCCGTAAAACATATAATTGGAGCAGCAGTCATAGAGAATATTCCACTCGATCTGCAAGGGGATGCGCTCATGAGCCAGCGCTGTGTCTGAGATGAAAAAAACCGGCTCTGAAAGTCCGGCAAAAATATTATTTTGCAATACTGAAGTGTCACCGAGACAATTTGTAAAGCGAACACCGCCATTCCCCCGGCCATAAGCATATTTGCCATAAAAAGTATTGTGCCGCAGCGTGCCTGAAGCATTTTCCCGATAATGGAGAAAAATCGTCTCCTGGGGCAGGCTATTATGAAAAATGACCCGCTCAATATCGAGAACCTTTTCATCGCCCCTAACAACAATGCTGTCGCCCTGGAGGTCCAGATAAGCGCCATTTCCAAGGATTTTTACCCGAGGCAGCTCTTGGATAAAGCCGCCGGTGTAGCTGATGCTGTCAGAAAGAACGATAAGTTTATCATACCCATCACCGCCGACAGCAGATTGATAAAGCTCCTGCAGGGGCAAGCCCCTCAGCGAAACGGCTATTCCCAAAAGAATTATCACTATTTTCAT
>DSDE01000199.1 GCA_011049095.1 Fidelibacterota bacterium | reverse complement strand
TTATTAATCCAGGGCGACCAGTCTTGACAAAATTGCTCCGGCCCCCAGGGCAGCGGCGCATTGCTCAGCTTGATATCGGGCCGAACTGCTTTTAGACTGTCGTGGTAAATACGCATAAATTCGGTAAGTTTATCGGCTCGCCACTGTACCCAAGCTCCATCACCTTCCGCTGTGGGAGGAGAAGCGCCATCATGCTCACTTTTATAAAGCGCCACCGTTTCCACATCGTAGCCGCAGTCCAGGCCTGGATAACGCACTCGGTCAAATTCAATGCCGTCAATGTCATATTTCAGGGCCAGTTCCTGGCTGAGATCAATGAAAAATTGCTGCACTTCCGGATGGACGTGAATCAACGATGGCCCCGCCTGCGAATACCAAGCCACATCACCATTTTTCTTCTTTGCCAGCCAGCGGGGACGTTCCTGTACAAGGGGGCTATACATATTGGCGCCACCATTGAAACCGGCCTCAAACCAGGCATCCACCGCCAGATTATTGCGCCGCGCTTCAGCAATCATCTCTGCCAAAACATCCCGCTCCGGCTGCTGGCACGTGAGAATGCTGGGATCAGTATAAAGTCCCGTTATTTCATAAAAAACATCACTGCGAAAATAGGGATAGCCATAGCGCCAGACATCCACATATACGATATTAAAATTTGCCGCAGCCAGGCTGTCCATCGTTTCCGCGATTCGCTCCCGTGATGGGACGCTGTTTCCCGCCCAGGCAATCCAGGCGCCACGTAGTTCGCCCTCACTTTCTCCCCAAAGCGGCGCTGTAAAAGATGAAAGAAAAATCACTATCAACGCAAGTAAATGCAAAGACCCAGTTTTTATTTTTACCGGGTCTTTGCTGCAACAACACAAAAGGATGAAAGTGTTTCCGATTAAATTTAAAAGCTTCATCTATTTTATCAGCGCCATTTTTTGCGTTCCGGCAAACTGATTATTGATTTTCAGACGATAAATATAGAGACCGCTGGGCAGATTTGCGCCATCAAACTGAAAGGTGTAGCTGCCGGCGCTCTGGAATCCGATGGCGAAATCTTCCACCAGCTCACCCCGAAGCGAATAAACCTGCAAGGCCACCTGAGCGCTTTCTCTAAGGGTATATGGAATTGTGGTCATCGGGTTGAAAGGATTTGGATAGGCCTGACCCAATTCAAAAGAGGCCGGAACAAGTTTTTTATTGGAGATGGATGTTGCATTTTCAGCAATGAGATGCCTCATGGGCAAAACCATCGTATCAAGTCCGGCGGAAACATAAGCTGCGGAGAAAGCAGGCGCAGCGCCAGTGGCATTTGCCGGCGGCCATACCATATGAACCTGCCCGCCTTCAGCTTCATCCGCCAGATAGGCCAAAACTTTTAAATCGGAGAAGTCGCTGCCAATTCCGCTTGGTGTGCGGGCAATTCCAATCTCAGTCATCTGGCCGTCATAGCCATCGCCAATAATGGCCATTGCGCCGTAATTGATATCCAGACCGTCTATGCTGCTTTCTATCCAGGCTGAGCCGCTCCACTTATAAACATTGCCTACCGTCCATTTGTCCGCAGGATCATTGCTGCTCAGGTCAACTGCATCGTCTGACCAAAGCTGAAAAACCACATCGGCAGCAAATGGATATGCGCTGATTCCCGAGGCGCTTGTCGGTGGCGCTGTGGAACCATTTTCTCCATCCGGGTCTAAATCAAAAGCAATATAGAGCCCTTTTTCCTGAAAGGGATTGTAGAGGGTATTGCCATTAAAAGCGAAATACATAATCTCTTCGCCCCAGGTCACATACATTTCCCTCTCATTGGACTCATCAATCAGGTCGTAATGGGTATATTCGTTGCCATAACCATCCAAATTGACTGCCAGCCAGCCGGCGTCACGGGGGGTGGCCACGCGTACCAGTGAATTGAGATCAACTGCTGCCACGCTGTTCATGCCCATCACCGTGTAGATTCTATGCCGTGTATCATCATAAACAATTTTAGATGAGCCGTTGGAATTATTATACATCGTTGTGCCATTATAAGCCAGCATCAAAC
>DSDE01000109.1 GCA_011049095.1 Fidelibacterota bacterium | reverse complement strand
TTTTCCATCGTGATAGACAATATTTTCCGGCGTGAAGAGGCAATTATTGCCATTCCAGGTGTGGGAAGCCTTGCCCCAGCGACTTTCATCATAGGCATCAAAATCATCGCGCCACTGGAAAGTGAAATTATTGTCGGTGCCCATATTACCGCTGCCGGGTGTATAACTGCTATATTGCACCCAGTCATACTCGGCAAAAAGTGGAAGCTGCCGCGGGTCAAAGTCCCCCGCCCATCCTGGATAAGCTGGCTGCCAGATATTCATCATTATCTTTTGGGCTTCTATCAGGGTTTGAATGTGACTGTCTGTCTGTTTGTAGGTCAGCTCCCCATCCACAAACCAGGCCACATAGTCGGGAGTCCATTCCATAGCATAGCTGTGAAAATCGTTGTAGGGATTGAAACTGAGCTGATGGTGGCTGACGTGATTCACCTGTCCGGGCGTGATGACATTGTACTGGATGTCCTGATTATATCGTCCCATAATCTCGATATCCAGCTCATTCCAGCGGTTATAACTGTCGAGGCTGTCGTAATAAGTAAAAAATGTGCTGGTGATACCGCTGCCGCCAGCCGCTTTGTAATTCACTTCAAAACGGCCATATTTATAGCTGGTGTGGGTACGCAGCTCAGCGCCGCGGTAGAGATCGCCGGCGGCAATCCAGAGGGGAAAAAGCACGATAAAAAATACTGCTTTGCGGATCAAGGTTCGAGGACCTTTCCATAATCGAGGCGTGAATCCTGTGTATAGATAGGAAAGGCAGGCGCCAGCACTGGCCATGGCTGGCCTGGCTGCAGCGCCATCAGGTCAATTTTTGAGAGTTCCGTCTTTTGCAGCAACGAAGTATTAATCTGTATAATATCACTGTATTTTTCCTGGAGTTTTTGTGTATGTGGCTCAATAATATCACGCAATATGGCGCGTTCGTCTTCTTCTCGGTCATAGCCATCTGGAAGATTAGCCAGGAGCCTTTCGCGGCTGGCTCTGGCTTTGTAGGCGTTTCGCCACATATCCATAGAGCGCTGGACCTCGGGTCTTTTTTCATATCCTCGTTTACGGGCTTCATTATTCAGCGCTTCATCGCGGATCAGGTCAGCGATGGCAAATTTGAGCTGCTGGGGAAAATTCTCCCGATTCAGGGTTTTCGCCCGAAAAGTCAGGGGATGCCGCCGGACCATATCGCGAAAGTCAGCAATGCTGAGGGCTTTCCCATTGAGTATGAGAAGCGTGGCATCATCAGAAAGATTCATCTCTGTGGGAAATTCTGGATTTTCTTCGCTATAATTTTTACCAAAGAGGGATTTGAGCAGACTATTTTTTTGCGACTGATTGTTAAGGTAGCCAGGTGCGAGAAAATGCAGCAAATCGGAAAAGGCCCTTTCATTCAGCTCAAATTTTTGTCCTTTCATCAGATTGGCGGCAAATGCTTCATATTTTTTCATTGCATCAATCTGTGTAAGATACTCCGATACATCATTCCAGCGCTGTGAAACCTGTTTTTCTCCCATTGCCATAAGGCTGGTCCACCCGGCGACGCGAACAAAGAGATGCTTGCCATCGTTGTCAATAAAAGGCCCTAAAGTCATGCCCTTATGCACCGGCTGAAGATAGAGCGCTTCATGAAGCTGGGGAATATCCTGATCGCTCCAAGAGAACTCTCTTTCTGGCATTGCTTCATTGCTGATTTCCCTGAAAAGAGTATCAAAAGATATTCCGACCTTTTGAAAAGCAAGTTGAATTTTTTCGCTAAGGAGTGGATCGCTGACGGAAAAATAATTGAGCCGGTAGCTGCGGCCTGCCTGGTCAAAGAGGGCCGGAAGCCGTGCGCTGTCTAACTCGCTCTTTTCAAAAGCTTCCTCAAAGATCAAAAGCTGGCGCATCAACTGCTCTTTTCTGCCCTGGAGCAGTATTTCTATTTGTGGCAGGTCGCCGGCTTCCAGCGCATAGAGCTTCTCGGCAATTATGCTGTTGAGTATAATCTTTTTGTGAATATAGCTATTCTGCTTGCAGTAGTCGGGACGGATGCTGTATTCGGCACGATGGATAAATTCTCTAAGG
>DSDE01000269.1 GCA_011049095.1 Fidelibacterota bacterium | reverse complement strand
TTTCTACACTGTCGCCTACATATTTGGGAGAAAGGGCATTGATAGGACCCCATTTCCCCGGCGCCACATTAGGCCAATTTTCCGAAGAGACGAAGTCTCCTGGATATTTGTCCGGGCCGATCTTTTCAGTCAGAAGTGATGAAAGTAAATCTTCGATACGTTCCGGCACAAAAGGCGCTTTCCAGTAGAAGCTATTTATCACGACGCGGGGTGAAGCCTGGGGATTATCGCTGCCGCGATCGCCAGCGGCTATGAGTTTTGGAAATTCAGGATTGACAATTCCCCCGCCGCTTCCGGCAAAGTCGTTATAGCAGGGTGTTCCCAGATGGTCTTTAGTTCCGCCGAATCCGTAGGGTGATCCGGGATTGACCACCGTGGCGCTCAAAATGCGTTCACCGGCTTCGGCTGCCATTGCAAAAACAATGGTTCCGCCCATAGAATGACCCATAATATGCGCTTTGTCAATTTTCAAAGCATCCATCAAAGCCAGCAAATCCTGAACCCAGTCATTCATCCCTTTTGTGGCGTCTATCAGTTTATCTTCGGTGTCGCCATAGCCTCTCAGGTCTGGCGCGATTCCACGTATTCCTTGTGGCAATTTCAACATGATTTCTTCCCAAAAGGTGGCCGAACTGCCATTTCCGTGAATAAAAAGAACAGCTTCTCCATCAGTAGCGCCGCTCAAGAGAATATGTTGATTCAGCCGAGATGTTTGAATCATTTGACTTGTAATTCCAGGTAATGTTTGAACTGTACCCATTTAGTTCTCCTTTAATATTTTGTGCATTTCTTCTAATTTTTTCCGGTCAATTTTGCCGGCTTCATTTCTGGGCAAAGCTTCAATAAAGACAATTTCTTTGGGAATTTTAAATTTTGCCAGGCGTGATTTGCAGTATTCCAGGATTGAATCGGCGGTGAGATCAGGATTGCGGCGGACAATGTAGGCTTTGCCCACTTCACCCCATTTCGCATGGGGAATGCCGATGATTGAGGATTCCACCACACCAATAATACCATTAATAAGCGCTTCTATTTCTGCTGGATAGACATTTTCGCCGCCGCTGATGAACATATTTTTCTTTCGGTCCACCACATAATAAAAGCCCTCGTTGTCATATCGTACCATGTCGCCGGTGTGAAACCAGCCGTCTTCAATGGCAGCGGCAGTCTCTTTGGGTTTGCGCCAATAGCCCGGCGTGACCACAGGCGATTTGAGCAGCAGCTCGCCCACCTCATCCGGTCCGCAAATGCTGCCCTTTTCGTTGATCACTTTCGGCTCAATGTAGAAATTGGGAAAACCGATACTGCCAATTTTCCCCTCGGCGTCGTCGTGGTGCAGTGAATAGCAGTTGGGGCCGACCTCGGTGAGCCCGTAACCCTGCCGAATGTAGATACCCCGCTCGTGCCACAGCCGAATCAGGGGTATGGGCATGGCTGCGCCGCCCACAATGATATAGCGCATGGAACTCAGATCGGCATTTGGAAATTTCGGCGATTCACTCATCATCTGAAGCATTGTCGGCACACCAAAAAGGAGGCTTACCTTCTCCTTCTCAATAAGTTCGAGAATGGTATCTGCGTCAAATTTATCGAGCAGGGTCAGCGATGCGCCATGATGAATAAAGGGTGTGAGGAGCACATTCCAGCCGCCGGTATGAAAAAAAGGTGCAAATCCCAGCGTGTGGTCCTGTGAGGTGATATCCAGCCGCATTTCGGTATTAATAGAGTTGTAAAAAAGCATTTTGTGGGTGATCATAGCGCCCTTGGGAATCCCTGTTGTGCCGGAGGTGTAGAGGATCATCACGCAATCTTCAAAATCAGGCTGATGAAGATTTACTGTCTGTGATGAGTCTGTCTTTTCCAGAAGGCTAGTGAATATTTCCAAAGCAATGCCCTGATCTTCAAGCGAAACAGTGTACAGAGCGCTGATATTTTCCAGCAGCGTTTCTTCGTAAATAATATAGCGGGGCTCGCTGTCTTTCAGAAGAATGTCAAGCTCTGGCGCTGTCAGCCGAAAATTGAGGGGCACCAGTATAGCGCCAATGCGCATCGTAGCAAAGAAAAGGATGGGGT
>DSDE01000273.1 GCA_011049095.1 Fidelibacterota bacterium | reverse complement strand
TCCGGATATTCCATCGTGATTTTTTGCGGATTTCCCTCATAAGCTATCATCTCCAGGCAATTTGATTCGATACTCAAATGATCTTTAAACATGAGTTTCTTACCTTCTGCCACTGGCATATTCTATCCTTCCTTTATATTTTTGCTCATCATTATCAAATCATTCCGCACCTGCCACTGTCGCTTTTCATAATAAGCTACGACGGCCTGATTTCGCTTCTCTACAAAAAGATGAATCTTCACTGCACCCATTTTTTCATAGCGCTTTTCCAGCTCACGCATCAGGAGTGTGCCACATCCATTTTGCCGATGCTCCGGCAACACCGCCAGATGATGAACATAGCCGCGCCGACCGTCAAATGAGCCCATCACCGTGCCAATGATCTCCTTTCCATTTTCCAAAACCAGAAAAAGATTCGGATGGAGAAGGCGCACCCGCTCTAGTTCCTGAAATGTATCGCTCAAGCCTAAAGTGAGCTCGCAAGCCTGCCAGATTTCAAAGACCGCGTGATAATCAGAGGACTGATATTCTCGAATTATAAATTTTTCCATAGGAAAAATTACGAGAAGACTGCAATAAATAAAACGGCAATTTTTAATAAGCGCCCTGTAACATCGCTTTAATATGCCAAAAGCAAGCATTTCAGCCCAGTGTCAGCTTCCCAAGCAGCACGGGCTTTTTTGCACCGCTTACAGAAGGAATATTCCCAGGAATACCTTTCACAAAAGCCACTGCCAACACGGCAAAGCCCAGGGCTTCTTTAGAATTAACATCCACACCCAGTGATTCTGTTTTTGCCAGATCAAGAGATCGCAGTTTTTCTTTCAAACGGTTGCTGATAACTGAGTGATGGGAGCCGCCGCCGCTAAGATAAAGTTTTTGAATCTCGCAAGATTCTAAATAAGGCTGGAGATTGAGAGCAACGGCATCTGCCGTAAAAGCGGCCAAAGTCGCCAGCATATCCACATCAGCCAGCGAATCCAGCTCATTTTGATGCTCATCCAGCCAATTAAGCCCGAAAACATCCCGCCCGGTGGACTTAGGCGCCGCCGCCTGAATAAAGGGATGCTGCAGCCACATCTTTAAAAGCGCCTCATTAATACGCCCTTCGCCGGCTAAGCTGCCATCTTCATCATAGGCTTTTGCAAAAATTCGCTGAAACTGCTCATCCAGCAGCGCCATTCCTGGGCCGGTATCAAAACCCAAAATAGGCATTCCCGACTGCTTTGGCGGTAATATTGTCACATTGGCCACGCCGCCGATATTCAGCAGCACAGCTCCAAATACTTGTTTTCCAAACAGATATTGATCGAGAAAGGGAATTAATGGCGCGCCGGTGCCGCCTGCGGCTATATCCTTTGCCCGAAAATCGCTGACAACCGGAACTTTCAGCCTCTCAGCCAAAAAGGAGGGCTCGCCAATCTGCAAACTAGAGTGTCCACTCACATGATGAACCGTCTGTCCGTGGGTGCCAATCAATTCGACACCGCTGATTCGTTCTGTATCGAGAAAATTGCTCAGCGCATCGCCATAAAAACGCCCCAGATCATAATTCAGTTCACAGAGGAGAGGCGTGCTCCCATTCAGTGACTTACGGATGCGCTGTTTCAACTCTTGCGGAAAGGGAATTTCTCCCGTGCCAATCACCTGATAATCAAGCTTTTCTTTACTCATCTGAATATCGGCGACACAGATATCCAACCCATCCATCGAAGTGCCTGTCATCAGCCCGGCACAACGAATTTTTTCCTGATTGCTAAGGGGCAAATTAATTATCATTTTTTAAAGCTCCTCTCCTATTTTTGACTTCATAAAAATAGCTCATAGCCAGCCATAATTGTTTGTTTTTTTTCATCCTTCTTGCTTTTCTTTTTAGCCCCTGACTGCTAATAGAATTTGCGCTTGAAAATTCCGCATATTAAATACAAATCACAAGGTGCAAACACGCCACAACGCCATCTTCTCAAGCCTAAGCTCAATTAAATCAGCCCAAAACTTTTAAGCATAAATATACCCATTCCCAGAGTGCCGATGGAGCCCAGTGTCGAAAGCAAAATAACATTGGCTGTAAAT
>DSDE01000358.1 GCA_011049095.1 Fidelibacterota bacterium | reverse complement strand
GAATTGTACCGTCCGTCCCTCCGACGGCTCGACCATAGGTAATATGTACTTTTCACCCACCGTACTGATCGCGAACTCACCGCCTCTCGCGACCAATATCCGGCTCGAGCCCGCTTTTCCCACCACCGACGAGGATTTGAGCCTCCATTACGAATTCCATGACAACGACACCGATACGGAATATGGGACCGTAATACGATGGTTCTGCAACAACGTCAATGTTCCAGCATATAATGGTGCTCTCATCCTTCCTTCAAACGCCACATGTAAGGGTGATTCGTGGTGGGTTGTTGTCCGGCCCGCCGATGGCTTTATCTTCGGGAACGACGTAAGCTCTGCACTAATAACTATATCCTCAGAACAGGGGCTTATCAATAGGGTAGAGCTAACCCCAAGCGTTTATAATTTGACCGCTGGCGAAGGCTATGTGTAAAAATTCAATGACACCCTCCTCCCATGATTTTTTCTCCCCCATTTGGTTGGTCAGGGTATAAAATGAGGAAATCGTCATCATCTAATTCTATCCGTCGAACCAGCAACTCTGCATCATAATCTTTTAAAAAAGAAATGATGCCTTCGGCATCTTCTTCACGGACGATTAGAACACCACGAAGAGGATTGATATGCCGATAATCCTCGAGAAAACCTTTCTTTTTGTATGAGTACTGGCCATAGTGCGATTTGGATTCATATCCATAAAACTCACGACAAAATTTGTTCATTCGATTTTTTGTTGTCTGTCGCAAAATCCGAAAGAGGATAATGGTTCCATGCATGTTACTAAGGCATAGCCCTAGTAACATATAAATATTTGGATGTCTTTCGCCCCCAACAGTGAATGTGAATAGCCGATCAAAACCTAACGGGAAAAAGAAAAAACGCTATCCGCGAAATGAAGCCCTCTACAACAAAATACAGGAAAATGAATTTCCAATTGTATTTGCGTGCTTACCTGGCGCAATATTAGCTGTCCTCGATAGAACTGATTTGGGCACCAAGAGAGGGAGAAAACCAAAGAACCTCTATGATATCTTAACTTGCTTATTTGTAAAGAAATATCTCGGTTTCTCACTTCGGAGATCTATGGGGATGCTCAGAGTATTCAACTATGCTGGAATTATTGATGTCGAGATTCCATGTTTCAAGACTTTAAACAACTATCTTCTGAAAAAAGAAATCCGACCATATCTCCAGAAGTTGATGATTCTCACCTCGGATTTATTTTCGTCCATAGAGCGCTACATGGCCACTGATGCGACGGGAATAGCAACAAATTGCTATTCGTCATGGTATAGCATTCGGATCAAGAGAGAAAGTGAGAAACGCGATCATCTTATGGTTCACATTTCAGTCGGTACGAAGTCCAACGTTGTTGCCGCGATTGATATTAGGACCCATAAGGGTGAGGACAATGTCATTTTTCGAAGTCATGTCAAGCAAGTTGGGGAACGATTTGATATTGATGAATGGTCTGGAGACAAAATGTACCTTACTCGTGAGAATTGTGATGCTGTAGTTGAAATTGGAGCAACTCCTTGGTTAAAGATAAAGTCGAATACTATATCGAGGGCGAAAGGGTCCACGAGCTGGAAGAAGATGGTGCAATGCTTTAACGAGGAGCCTGAAGTTGCCAATCAAAAATACCATAGACGATCAAATGTAGAAAGCACGAACTCATCAAAGAAACGAAAATGTGGCAGTTCTGTCAGTAGTCGGTTACCTACTGCGCAGATCAATGAAGAACTTCTCTCGTGGGTCGGCTATAATTTTTCTTTAATCCCACGCGCAAAATATGAATTTGAGATCGAACCAGATTTTATTGCTGCTACAAATTCTGCATTTCAATGGAACCTTTTTTACACATAGCCGCCGATCCCAAAAGGCTTTAATACGACTACGTGTTTCCCGAACGGGCCAAAGGAGGCAACAGGTTGGCAAAAAAGAAAACGACACGCGCAGCCGCTCGCAAGATCAAAGATAAATGGAAGGCTAAAAAGTGGTACAGTATTCTTGCGCCGGAAATGTTCGAGCATGTGCGTATCGGCGAAACACTGGCCGATGAATCGCAGAAACT
>DSDE01000125.1 GCA_011049095.1 Fidelibacterota bacterium | reverse complement strand
TCTTCTTTAGAGTTTGTGGTATGTACCTCAAAATCACCAATTTTACTGATAATTGCCTTGATGGTGCTTTGGCTGCTGTTGTCTTTGTCAAGAATCAAAATTTTTCCGCTGTCTAATAACATTTTATAATTCCTGTTTTATTTCCATCATTCATATTATGATAGAGTGCAAGAGTCGTGCCTGTAAAAAAACGGGCAAACACAAAAAAGTATCTGCCTGTTTTCGTTAGAGACAGGCGTGTCTGCTGAATTTTAGTTTATGATTATTGATCACTGCTTTCCTCAATAATCTGGAAAGGGGAATTTGAGATAGACTATTCAGTTGTACAACATAGAGAAATTATTGTGAGCTTCTTTTTGTGCTCCTCATCGCGCCAGATCTCTTTTCCGCCTTTAAATAAAATCTTTTTTCCCCGACCCCGTGAAAGAATATTTCACAGGGCGAGAATGTTCGGATTAAATCAGCCAGCATAGTGAAATTTGCGTATAGAAAGATCTTATTTTGGACAGAGGTGAAATCAAATGTAAAAATACTTGGTGAGCTACCACAAAAATCTTAAGTTCGGCAGATGTTGCGTTTATACATAAATAATGCTATTTCTGTCTGTATTGCAGAAATGGAAAAAGGCGTTTACACATTTTTTTTCAGTGATTTATAAAAGAAGATTTTGGGAGAAAGCTTGAATGGTATCATCAATTATTTATTCGGCCAATGAGATTATTCTCAACGAGAAAGGGGAAACAGAAGATTTCCTCATACTCGATGTCAATCCCGAATTTGAGCGCGTCAGTGGTAAAAAAGCTTCCGAAATTATTGGTAAAAAAGCTTCAGAATTGTGCCCGGAATTTTTCAGCGCCAATCCGCAGTTTATTCAGATTTGCGGCGAGCTGGCAATTCAAGGCGGCGAAAAGCGGCTGGAGCGCTATTTTGAGCCCTTCCGTGGCTGGTATAGCATCCAGATTTTCCAAACGCTTTCCCAGCATTTTGTCACCATTTTCACTGATATCAGCCAGGAACGCCTCATAGCAGAAAATGCCGAGCTTCTCCTGAATCAGGCCGGCGATGACTTTGATTTTCAGTTGCTTTGTGATCGTGCACTTGAATTAGCCGGCGCTAAATATGTCTCTTTTAATGTTTTTGAAGAGAATGGCAAAGAATTTCGCACCGTAGCTGTTTCGGGTATCAATAAGCACATTCAAAAAGCAATAAATATTTTGGGTTTTGATCTAAATAACAAGCAATGGGCAGAAGACCCGCAGCGCATGGAGAAAATTCAACAGAATGCCCTAACGCGTTTTGAAAAACTGGCCGATTTGACGGGTGATCGAATAAAACCCTCAATCATCGAGCTTCTCTGTGATACCTTTCAAGTGGGTGAAACATTTGTATTGACCATCAAGAAAGGGGAGCGGCATCTTGGCGACTTTACGCTGATGATGGAAAAAGGCCGCACATTGCAAAATGAATCATTGCTGAAAATTTTCGTTCGGCAGATTGGGTTGGCTATGGACCGAAGCGCTGCCCTGCAAAAATTTTACAAGAGCACCAGGATTCTCAATGAAACCAGCAAGATAGCCCGCCTCGGCGCCTGGGAAGTCGATTTGCAGAAAAATGAACATTTCTGGTCAGAAATCACTATGGAAATATTTGAAGTCGATGAAAATTTTAAGCCCGATATGAGTATGGCGCTGCGCTTTTATCCTGAAGGTGAAGTCCGTGAGCACATCACCGCATTTCTAGAAGCCGCCATTGAGAATGGAGAAAGCTACGATGCCGAGCTGCCCATCATCACTGCCAAGGGTAATAAAAAATGGATACGCACCACTGGTCAGGCCGAATTTATTAAAGGAAAATGCCGCCGGATTTTCGGCACTATCAAAGATATTTCTGCTCGCAAAAAAAACGAGCTGGAGCTCATCGAGAAAAAAGAGCTGCTGGCTAATATTACGGAAAATATGACCGATATGGTAAGTCTGGCGGATCTTAAGGGCAATTATACGTACATTGCCAATGTGCATACTGATCTCGGATATGAAAAGAATGATCTTCTCGGCAAAAATGTCCTTGATTACGTTCATAC
>DSDE01000252.1 GCA_011049095.1 Fidelibacterota bacterium | reverse complement strand
TTCTTACTCTCACCTGTAAATTTTTCTGGCAGAATCTGTAAAACCAGGTCTGCTTCCTCTCTTGTATTAACCCGCACTGGTGCCGGGATTTTTTCTGAAAACCGAGCTTTCCAGGCAAAAAGGAGAAAATCTGCCTCATTTTTGGCCAGGTGTGGCGCCCAAAACTTAACCGGACACAGTAAATCGCTGAAAAAATCGCCATATTCCATAAGCACCGGCGTAGGAATTAGATGAGGCCTTAATGGATCAATGACCCTAACTGAATCTAAATAGGCATCATAGATCTTTTCATATCTGATCCAGTCACCTTCTTTTATGAATGCCCGCTCTTTCAGAACAGGTTTCACTGACAGCGCCAGTTGTTGAATGAGAGGCTTATCACTCTCCTCGCTGAAAACAATATAAATCCCAGAAGGAGCATCGGTGGCATTCATCTGCCAATGCGTTCCCACGACAGGAATTATTATACTATCTCCCGGCGCCAATTGCGGAAAATCTTTCGTTGGCGCTATTTGATAAAAATCACCATTTAGGTGCTTTCCTGTGAGCATTCCTGGAAGCTGCTCCGGAATAAGTCCCCTGCACCAATTGAAATAAATCGCCCAACCAGAGTTTGCCAGGGTTGCATTTCCGACATTTTTTAATGTCAGGTGACTCAGATTTTGTGATTTTTGCTGGTAATTATTTTCCAGAAATTCCCATGTCAGCTTTAGCTCTGGTTCTACAGTTACTGCTACCGCACCATTTTGCTTTACGGTTGATTGACATCCAATCGTCAGAAATACAAAGACTGTAAGCCATTCGATTATTTGCTTTCCTTTCAAGCTTTGCCCCTTTCTATTTCCATTCAATTAGAATCTAAAAGAAATTGTTTAGTCCAACAACGGTTTTTGCATTATTGCACAGAGATTATTTCATTTTTGAAAGAATTTATTAAATACTTTAGCCCTCAGAAGGCCATTTTTTCAAAACAATAAGTCTTTAGTTGTGAATCCGCAGCTTCTCTTCTGCAAAGAGCCTGTTTAAAATATCGTTGAAGGTTCTGTTTTTCATACTTTGAAAATATTCTTCCCCCAGCCCTGGCGCTTCTGTTTCAAAATCATTAAAATTGGCTTCACGACTGATTAGCTCCAGTATATGAAAGCCATATCGGCTCTCAAAAACCGGGCTGATTTCGCCAGTTTTCATCGAAAACGCATAGTCCTCAATCACAGGTTCCACCATTCCACGCCGAATATTCTTATACTCACCGCCATTCGCTCTGCTTTTTGCATCATCACTGTAGGTCCTTGCCAAATCAGCAAGTTTTTCACCATTGGAAATACGCTGCGCCAAAGTATCTGCAAAACGTTTTGCCATCAACTTGTTATCATCAGAAAGTCCCCTGGCCCGAATCAGTATATGGCGAAAATTTACCACACGTGCTTCGTCCCAAATTTCATGCAATAGTTCCTCTCCTGGCACCTGTTTTTCGGTCTCACGGCGCAGATATCTTTCGATGATATCATTATCCTCTAAGTTTTTCAAGTAATAATTATAATCAATTCCAGTGCTTTGGATTCGTCGAAAATAGTTTTCTTTTCCGCCTATTTTCCTGAATTCATTCTCCAGAAATCTATTGATCTGGGCTGTATCGGGCTCATAGCCCGCTTTTTTTGCCGCGTTGGCCAGTAGTTTGCGTTCAATTAAGTCAATGGCCGTTTCCCTGCTCAGATCTGATAAGTGCTCTGGGCTAAAGCTTTCAAGCTGCGATGTCATAGCGCCGCCAATTGCTCTGAAATGGTGAATCAGCGCCGCAGCGTTGATGATATAGCTTTTCGTGCTGATAAAAACGTGATTTATCTCGGGATCAAAGCGCCCATCTATTTCAGCCAATTTTATTGCCAGAGAGCGGTCTTCGCCATCGATTGAAAAAGCAGGTTTATTCGTTCGGCTGCAAGCCAATACAAGTAAAAGACTTGCAAAAATTATTACGACAAGTTTTCTATTCACATAAACTCCTGATTTTTTTTAAAAAAAAGAACTCATAGTTTCCCAGGCGTCCAAAATTTCTGGCTTAGAGAAAGCATTTTTTTTTGGAATGCACACAGCGGTGCAGTATTC
>DSDE01000248.1 GCA_011049095.1 Fidelibacterota bacterium | reverse complement strand
GCGTTGTTGGAGGTCTTTATTGTCTTTAGTTTTCATTGACAATACCAATCGTAAAAACCGCGCCGTCAAAATTCCCGTTTACATCGAGAATAGGCGCACCGTTAATGGAGGGGAGGCGTTTTTCTTTATCGGGAATTTTGATGTAATGGCGAAAATCAAAAAGCATTTTACAATTTTTTTTGATAAGGCTAAAGGGGAGATTGTCCGATGGAATGGGATTACCATCTATGCCGGAGATTTCCCACTGGCTGTCGTCATAGCTGCGATTTTGCACCTCTTCCTGACTAATGCCAAAAACCTCTCTCGCTCTGGCGTTGGCATAGGTAATCCGCCCATTGGTATCTAGCAGTGTTTTAGCCAAAGGTGAGTTGTCCAGGACAGTCTGGAGCAATTCCTTCTGTTTATGTACTTCAAATTGCAGATTTTTGATCATGCTGATATCTATCACAGCGCCTATGAGGATGACAGGTCTGCCGCGTAGGTCTCGCTCAGTGATTTCGCCCCTGTCATAATACCATCCGTATGAGCCATCCTTTTTTCTGATGCGATAGTGGAGCTGGTAGCTGTCGGTTTTGCCTTCCAAATATTCACGCATCGCTTGCATAGTTGGCTCATAATCATCTGGATGTATTAAATCGCAGATTTTATAGACGTTGGATGGAAATTCCTCAGGTGTATAGCCCAGCATACTTGCTTTCAGGTCATCATACTGAACCTCGTTGCTTCGCAGGTCCCATTCCCACCAGGCAAGATTTCCCAGATGCGTGGAAATTTCCAGTCTGCGCAGCGCCTCATCAATTTTTGACTGCGCCTCTTTTGTTTTAGAAATATCAACAAAGGTGACCAGAATGCCTTCCATTGCGTTATTTTGGGTGCGGTACGGGCGGATTCTTGCCAGATAAAAGATATTATTATCACCTTTGATTTCTAAATCGATGCTTTGGAGCGTTTCCATCACTTGCTGAATATCTTTTTCCAGTTTTTGATAATTATCTAATACAGCGATGTGTGAGATGGGGCGACCGACATCAGTTGGGAGTATCTTTGTGATTTTACTTACAATGGGTGTAATTTTCCGAATGCAGAGGGAGCGGTCCAGATAGAGTGCGCCGATTTCAGTGTTTTTCAGCAGATTATCCAGATCATTATTTAAGCGGGTCAGCTCTTCGATTTTAACCTGGTATTCAGAGTTGACGGTGTAAAGTTCTTCATTTACTGACTGTAGCTCTTCGTTGGTGCTCTGCAGCTCTTCATTGGATGCGATGAGCTCCTCATTTGATGATTGAAGTTCTTCATTGGATGTTTCCAGCTCTTCTACCGTGGCTTGCAGGATCTCTCTGGTCATCTGCAGCTCTTTTTCCAGCTCGTTGACACGTTGGTTAACCTGCATCTTTATATCAATATGTTTCGCACCACTAATTGACTTTTTTTCCGTTTTTTCTTTTTGAATTTCGAAACTGATGATATAGTAGCGCTCTTTTTCTATTTGTAATGGGCGGCCGGTGATAGATACTTGGTGATCAAGTCCTTTCAGACCGCTGATATTCTCAAAAATTACATCGACCTGATCTTTTTTAAGTCGTCTTAGCAGATTATTTACAAAAAGAGCCAGCTCATCTGGAAGAATACTGAAGATACTCTGAGAAAAAGGTCCTGCTTTGACTTTTGTGAACTGGCTGATGTCCTTGATGACCTGGAGAATATTATCATTTTCATCTACAATAACAGATGGCGGCAGATAGCTTTCCAGAGCGGCTTCATAGATTTTGTCCATTTTCTTTACTTTTTTGGAAAGCATCGGTTCGTAGTTTAGGTCTGTATCGTATAATTGTCTTCTCTGTGTCGGCAAATCCCGCAAAATTTGTGATTTGTAACCTGATTTGTACCGGTAGATTTTCCATTTGCTGTCTATGGGTTCAAATGCTTCATCCATTTCGCCAAGGGATTCGCTGCTGCCCATGAAAAGCATGCCATTGGCATTGAGGGAGTAGTAGAATGTATTAAGGATCCTGTTTTGCATTTCTGGTTTGAGATAGATGAAGAGGTTGCGGCAGACCAGCAGGTCGAGTTTCGAAAAAGGCGGGTCTTTGATGAGATTGTGAGAGGC
>DSDE01000319.1 GCA_011049095.1 Fidelibacterota bacterium | reverse complement strand
ATTATCACCGGCGCTTATGCGGCCTATCGTTACTTAAAAAAACGTCGGATTAACCGTCTCTTGCGTCAAAATGAGAGAGCCGTTGAGGACTTGCGCAAAAAGCATGAGGCAACGGACCGGGAGCTTCGACAGGCGCAAGAACAGATTGCCCATACGAAACGGGAACTTGCTGAGCACAGCCGCATACTTCACGAACACAGTCAAAAACTGGATAAGCTCTTTAGCATCCAAGAGAAAAATGAGGCAGCCGCGCGTCACTTTCTGGAGCTGATAATCCAACAGCAGCGCAATCTGGAAACATTGGAATTTTCACGTCTATTTCGGGAAGATAATGATAATCTGGCAGGTCAGATTCAGAATATTCAGCAGAATATCCAAAATGGACATTTTGAAGCCGCGATTGCATTAGGCCAAAATTGGCACACCTATAACAAATCACACCTTTCCAAATATGAAGAGAGCTATCTAACTGCCAAAGCTTTAGAATATGATCTGCAGGATTTGCAGCAGGTATTGTTTGGCTTTCAACAAAATCCGGTGCAAAAGCAGACATTTCCAATGGAAGACGGGACGAAGGCAGAGTTAGAATATGACCAGACTTTTTGGGCCGCCGAAGAATGGACTCAATTCACCACGGCTTTTCAGCAATTTCACGCAAACTTTTCGAAAAAGAATCAAATGAATCTGGCAGAGCTGGAGAAGCTGGAAGCACAGGGTGAACATGCACTCAACCTGGCAAATAGCGTGGGCGAAAAGGCGTTAATTCGCTTTCAAAACTATCACCACATCGCGGCAATGCAGGAAAAAATAGCTCATAAGCTCCACGAAATGGGTTTTAATGTGGTTGAAAACCTCTATGAAAACGATGATGAGCGGCGCGTCAATGTACTGCTTTTGGAAAATGAGCGCAGTGAGAAAATCAAGATTGAGATTGAGCCAGATGACAAAAATCCCAAAATTAAAGTCTATTTTAACACGCTGAATCCTTTGACCCATACCGAACGTTTTCAAGCTATTCTGCAAAGCATCGGCACGAGCAATTACAAAGAAGAGGCAGGTTATGAAAATCGCGCTGCCGAAGCCGCCCATTTTGATTTGCAGAAATACCAAGCGGGGCAAGCCTGATGCGGGTCGCAGCGCTGCATTCACCCACTTACGCCTTTGGTAATAGTCCCAAACTGGCGCTTTGGCTGCAGGGTTGTCCCCATCATTGTTCCGGCTGCATTGCTCCCGACTGGCAAAATCCGGAAGGCGGCACAGAAATCTCATCTGAGCGATTACTTAGTCATTTCCAAAAAAGGAATCTGGAAGCTATCGTCATCAGCGGCGGCGAACCACTTTTGCAATATGAAGCGCTTCTCCCCTTTCTCAAGGAAATTCACGGAAGTGGCAAAGGTATTATCATCTATAGCGGCTATCCATTTTTGCAGATTGAGAGACATTTCTCCAAGATAAGTCTTTACTGTGATTTGCTCATTTCAGGACCTTATATAGAAAACCTAAATAGCGGAAAGGGTTTGCGAGGCAGCGAAAATCAGCAAATCCATTTCTTCACCCAACGATACCATGCAGAAAAAGAGCTATTTGAAGCCGGAGACCGACAAATTGAGCTCATTTACGATAAAGATGGGCTTTTACTCTGCGGCATTCCGCCTCTGGAAACTTTGGACACCATTCGCCGCGCCGCTGCCACACCATAAAAACCAGCTTGTGTAAAGGTAATGTATGCAAATCCTCAAAGAATATTCTCGTAAAATATTTTTACTATCGGGAATGATTAGGGATGAGATCATCCTCACCGACAATACACGAAGCGATCTTGATCACGTCCTCTTTCTCTATCTGAAAAATCATCTGCACTACAAATCGGTGGCTTTTCTCGATGCAAAAGGGATCTATTTTTTTGATGGCGAATCCTACGAAGCTTTGAAAAAAAAGCCTGCCGAAGCAAAAGCTGCAGCTCCACGCGGCGATTTTTCCAAGCTAAAAGGTCCCAAAAGACGGATTGCTTCTCCTCAAGCAACAGATTTCATTCCACCCATTGACGAAAAGAGCAGGTACCGCATCAGCTTCAACGGCAATCTGATTGAAATGCTCTCTTTTGCACTGCACCAT
>DSDE01000250.1 GCA_011049095.1 Fidelibacterota bacterium | reverse complement strand
CCGATGAGAATCAGCGCCACTGAAATATAGAATGTATATTTCCTTTTGCCGATAATATCATAATTGGGGTTTACCAGAAATTGCATCGTATTAACTCCCGTGCTATATGCTAATTTTTTCAAGAGGTTTGCGGGTCACAATGGTCTGGAAAATTGTTTTGGAGATATAATATCCCGAAACAAAGTTAAAAATAATTCCCCAGAACAAAACAACAGCAAAACCACGGATAGGTCCGGTTCCAAACTGCCAGAGTACCAGCGCTGCAATCAGTGTCGTCAGGTTGGCATCGAGAATTGTAATCAGCGCTCTGGCATATCCGGCATCAACGGCTGCCCTGACAGTTTTGCCTTTTCGCAGCTCCTCACGGATACGCTCAAAAATAAGTACATTGGCATCAATGGCCATACCCAGTGTTAAAACCAAACCGGCAATGCCTGGCAGTGTTAGTGTCGCTTTAAGAAATGCCAGCACTGACATTACAAAAACAATATTTAGAATCAGTGTCGCAACGGCAATAAAGCCGGCTCCGCGATAATAAAACAGGACTAGAAAAACGACAAAAGCCAGACCAAGGAGAACGCTCATCGTACCCTTGCGGATTGAATCAGAACCTAAAGAGGGTCCAATCGTCCGTTCTTCAATGATGTCAACGGGTGCCGGCAGAGCGCCAGCTTTCAGAACGATTTCCATATCCTTGGCTTCATCCATATTGGCCATTCCCTCGATGACAGTCTGACCATTGGGAATTTTGCTCCGGATTACCGGTGCCATATGAACCTTATCATCAAGAACGATGGCGAGACGCCGACCGATATTTGCGCCGGTGAGACGACTCCAGATTTTTGCGCCTTCGCTGTTCATGCTGAGATAAACTACGGGCTGCCCCATATTATTGCCGCCGCTGCCTCCGAGAGAAGCATTGGCGTCTGTGACCACACCACCTGTGAGGCCAGGTTCTTTCTCAAGAAAATAGAGGCGATAAAAATCTTTTTGTACACCGCCTTCTGCCATATAGGCTTCGGTGCGATTGCTGAGGGTCACACGAATATCAGCGGGAAGGATTTTTCTGACCTCCGGATCAGCCAAAATCCTTTTCACGGCATTGATATTTTCAGCGGGGACGCCAATGTCATTTCCAAGATTGCGCAAGAGCGCGCTGAATGGCTGCCTTTGGTAAAGCTGTTCATCAACAGACAATGTCTCATCGTCTATGCTTGTCTCGCGGGGCTCCTCTATTCCCAAAAGCTCTTCTACGCTGAGGGCCTTATCTTTAGCTTCAGCTTCCACTACTTTCGCGGTATCGCCAGCCAGCAGAGAGTCAGGCTGAACCCGCTTAATAGCAGCATCGATTCGCCGGATTGCATCCTGTGCAATATCGGCATCTTTCAGCATGATAAATTCAAGCAGGGCAGTGCTTTGAATTAGGCCTCGGGCACGCTCAGGGTCTGTGACGCCAGCCAGCTCAACAATTATTCTTTTAGTTCCCTGTTTTTGAATAGTGGGCTCGCTTACGCCAAATTGGTCCACACGGTTGCGGATAATTTCCAGCGCCCTATTTACAGCATCCCTGGATTCGTCACGCAGGTTTGCAATGACCTCTTCATTTTGTATAGCCCGCCCGGGAAAATGCCGGGAAAGCTTAAAATCACGCCTGTTGGCTTCAGCAAGCAGTATATTGAAAAAATCATCTTCTTCTGTCGCCGCATCCAGCCTCTTTACAGTGTCCATCAGCGTATAAAAGGATTGTGTTTTGGTGCGGGCAATATTTTCCACCAGCTTGGGAATGTTTACTTCCAAAACGAGGTGCATACCACCCTGCAGGTCTAATCCACGCTTGATAATTTCAGATTCCAGCGGCGCCAATTGGCCACGCAGGTCCATCGCCTCTTTTTCTGCTGCGCTTAAACGCTCATATTTAAGCGTTGGCATCAGCTCATAAGCGCTCCATACCAGCAGCAGGGCAATCAGGACGTAGTTGATAATCAGTTTTTTCGACATTTTTCTTTTTTTCCTCCTCTAAACCGTCCATAGACGGCTCCGCTCTAAAAAAGCCCCGAAATTTAACGCACCGCAAAGGAATTATCAATTAATTTTCTCAGTGTGATAGAATATGGG
>DSDE01000450.1 GCA_011049095.1 Fidelibacterota bacterium | reverse complement strand
ATTTCGTAGATGGGATAATATTTCTCGAATTTTCCGCCTTTGAGAAAATGAGGTTCCATTTTTTTTATCAATTTCTGCATCGTCATTCTCCCCTTAAGCCTCTTTTCGAATCAAATCAAAACCGCTGCGGACAATTCCCAAAATATCATTTTTTGATGGGTCAATATATGCCAGCAGGGCAAAATCTTCTTCGCTGATTTCGTAGATTCCCAGGCCTTCCATCTCTGCAATATCCTTAGCCATAATACTTTTCAGAAGGTAACCCGGATGAATATCCATTGGCAAGACCTCTTCAAAGGCGCCGGTCTGAATAAAAGCCCGATGACCACCATGTAAATTAGTATCTAAAGCATAGGTCTTTTTGGGAAACAGATTGGCCAAAAAGGTCTTGGAAAAACCAAGTTTATTAAAACCTGGTGTAATCCAGCCCAAAAATTCTCGCGCTCTGCCTTCAGGAATAACGGTGATCAGCTCACTATAATAACCCAGAAATCCTTCTCTGGAGCTGAGTGCACCACTGAGCACATCGCCATTGATATAGCGCAGGTCACCTTCCGGTGTGCCTTTTAGCAGATCCGCAACAGGCGTACCTTCTAAAGCTTCATAATAATAGCGGTTCTGGGCAGCTGACCCCGCCACACTCATTACTTTTTTTGAAGGATATCGGCCTGTAGTGAGAAACTCTGCAATCCGCACCAAGTCTTGCGGCGCCACAAACCATACTTTTTCACCGCAATTTATGGGAGCGATATGGTGAATATGAATGCCTGTATTCCCTGCCGGATGCGGCCCAGTAAAAATGTGTTTTTCAACACCCTGAAGCGCTTTATAGAGGGTATTTTCTTCTCCAAAAACCACGTGCACTTTAGCGCCTGTGAATTTTTGTATAATTTTCAGGCCCAGCTGCAGCATTTTCTCTTTACCCTGAACCAGTAGCAGCGGATTGGATGCCAGCGGCGCAGTGGTCATCATGCTAATGAAAATAGCTTTTGGCTTGTCTTTTGGGTCGGCAATCAATGAAAAGGGGCGCTGCCGTATCATAGGCCACACACCGGCTTCCAGCATCTCTTTTGCCAGCTCCTCCGGACTCGCTTTTTCAAGCTCCTTTTCGCTCCATTTGCGAAAAGTCTCGGCACTCTCTTTGCCGTCCCTCTCGATTTCAATTGAGAGCAAAGCCCTCCTTTCGCCATAGTGAATCGCTTTAATCTTACCACTCACCGGCGACGCAAATTTCAGCTCGGGACGCTCTTTATCAAAGAAAACTGCTGTCCCCGCTTTGACGCTTTCTCCTTCTTTAAGCAGCAATTTTGGCTTTATGCCATAAAAATCGGGCGGCTGCAACCCAACACGTCCGGCAGGAGCTAAGCTTTTCCGCTCAGGAAGAGCCGCGCCATCAATCCGAATGTCAAATCCTTTTGTGATTTTGATCTTTGCCATACTCCACTCACGTTTTAGTTTTCCACTGTTTATTTCCCTGTGTGCTCACTGTAGCTAATTTACAAAACCTATTCAAGTCTTTATAGCTTTTTCGAACATAATAATTCTTAAATAGCAATTTTTTTATTTATAGGGATATTTTTAAGTTTCATTTTTTTCGCAAAAATTATACGTAAACTTATTCCTGCGGCCATAGCTTAGCAAGCTGCTGATAGCCTACTCCAAAACCCAAAAATCAATAATCACAGAGAAAGACAAGAACTCAGAGACATTGTCTTTAATTTTTACAATATTTTAAAAATTCATAAATCTGGCAATTTCCCGACAGAAATATCTTTCCGTAGAAGGCACAGCCAATGAATTTCAAGAATTTTTTCCAAAAAAGGCAGGCTGTCCTTGTTAAAGCATTTTATCACATTCATCATCGACTTATTCTCTAAAAAAATATGAAAAAATCACTGCTGTCCTAAATAATCTGGAAAGCTGATTACAACACTTTATTTACAGTGTCTTGAAAACTGAGATTTGAGGATTCTCGGCTTAATCCCCCAAAATCTCATTTACTGCATCTATCCTTTTCTTCTTAATTTGGCTTGATCCGTCAGGGGACGGACAGGTGCAAATTAAGCAACACTTCGACTCCGCTCAGTGACCGCACTTCGTCCGTCGACTGACGGCTCAGT
>DSDE01000284.1 GCA_011049095.1 Fidelibacterota bacterium | reverse complement strand
GTCCGGGCGGCTTTTGCTCATACGGGGCTGCCTTCGCTGGCAGACGATACCGGCCTGGCAGTTGATGCTCTCGGTGGCGCGCCTGGCGTCTGTTCCAGCCGCTATGCCGGAGAAAATGTGAGCTATACCGACAACGTCAGAAAGCTGTTGCAGGAAATGAAAAATATCCCCCAAAAGCAACGCACTGCGCGATTTGCCACGGTTGCAGCCTTTACAGACGGCAGTCGGGAAATCACAGAAGAGGGCATTCTCGAAGGTCTAATCACATTTGATCCATCGGGAAGCGACGGTTTTGGTTACGACCCCATCTTCTATATCCCAGAAAAAAATGCCACTCTGGCCCAGCTTGAGCTTTCTGAAAAGAACAAAATCAGCCACCGGGCCAGGGCTTTGCAAAAAATCGTGGAACAGTTGCGGCGTGAAAAGGTAATATGACAATGGTCAAAAAACAGGATTTTTCAATATACGCGTGTTTTTGCTCCTTGAGAAAGTCACTGCGAAATGATAGATTGTCGGCTTAAACGAAGTGAACAGGAGGTATGACAGACCAGCTTCGTTACGGTGAAGAGGGAAAGGACACACAGACAATTGGGTAAATATAGCGCTGGCTGGCGTTGCTTTGTCATTTGTTTTAGTCTATTGGCAGCATCAACGGCAATAAATGCCGATGACAGTGATTTTATTACATTTGGTATCTATTTTCACTATCAGCCTGAAGGCATCAGCTCCATTTCTCAAGAAATGCCAAGAGCTCTGGCCCGATATAAAAATAACAAGGGCTTAGCCTTGGCGCATATTCTGGGGAAAAGCAATCTGATCTACAAGGTGGACGAGAGTCTTTCAAAAGATGGCTTAATCTTTATCCGCAGTGAGCGCCTGGGAGGCAGGCTAGTCAATCTACCCCTCTATATGCCTCTGGAACAATATTACCACATCGAAAAATCGGCCTCTCTACGCCGGCTATGGGAAGAAAAGGTAGCCTCGGACCCGCTTCCTAAAGAAGGTCAGCAAAAGGAGCAGAGCATTGAGCTTATTGGCGCCGATATCGCGGGGCAGCGGGTCAGCCTCCGCGTAATGGGAAATATCAGCATCAGCGGTAAACTGGCTAATCAGTCCCAGTCGGGGCAGGTCACTAATTACCGGGAATCTAAAACCACAAGCTTTGTGCTGGACCAGACCCAGAGCTTTAATATCGAAGGCCGGGTGGGAGACAGAGTCAGCATCAAAGTTGACCAGGACAGCGAGCGGGATTTTAATTTTGAAAACACCCTGAAAATCTTTTACACGGGTGAAGAAGATGAGATTTTGCAAAAAGTGGATGCCGGAAATATCTCCCTGGCCCTGCCAAGCACACAGTTCATCACTGGAAAAGCCAACAGTCAAGGTCTTTTTGGCATCAAGGCGCTTTTGAAAATCGGGCCTGTGGACCTGACAGCCATCGCCTCTGTGGAGGAGGGGCAAAACAAAAAAATGCAGTGGGGCGGCGATGATGCAGCGCCCACCCGCATAAAAGATTATGAATATCTAAAAAACCGCTACTACTTCATCAGTGACGATTTTCGCCGTGAAATGTATCCCCTTGATAATTTCGGCCGCTTTACCATTGATCGACAGGTTATCAATTTTGAACTTTATAAAACAAGCAATCCCACCGATGTCGGCGCTTTTCAAGCGACAGCCTACATCAATCCCAATGATACCCTAAACCGGGCATATATCGAAGAGGGTCGCTTCTTTAAAAGACTTGTTCGGGATATAGATTATATTCTCAATGAAAATCTGGGCTATTTTAAAATTCTCACCTTTGTCAATACCGGTGATGTGCTGGCCATTTCCTATAAAGACAGCCTTTTATCATCGGGCCTCACCAGCACCTATGGCGACTTTCCTCCACCCGGAGAAACCCCTGGCAAACTAAAACTGATTCGCCCCACCTCGCCTAACCCCAAGCACCCCACCTGGCCTCTGGAATTTAAAAATGTCTATTATCTTGGCGCCCAAGGCATCAATTCCGATGGCTTTGACCTGCAGATTTTCTACAGCGCCGGCGTCAGCCCAACCGACCGTGATGTCGCATCGGGCAAAAGCTATCTTCAGCTCTTCGGGCTGGATAATATGAATG
>DSDE01000446.1 GCA_011049095.1 Fidelibacterota bacterium | reverse complement strand
TAATAATTCTGGGGTGATGAAGCTCTATTAGAGAAATATTTCGCCGCAGCAGGCTAAATATATTTCCATATTTCGTAGAAGCAGTGTCGGCAAGAAAAACAATGCTGCTGTCGCTATTCTGGATTTTTAGAAACTCAGCTCGCAAGCCATTATTTGCATTTCCCCTCAGTGAAGCCAGCTCAATCTTCCATTCAGATTCAGCGAAAATGTGATTATTGATATACCACAAAGGCAGCGGATACCAATGCTGAACTTGAAAACCCAGCCAAACTATAACACCGACTAGCAAAAATATCATAAAAAGTATTGTGTGTCGAACAGGATGGCGGTGTTTGCTGCCGATTTTCATAAAGAAAATTTAATGTGTTTTAGGCTGAATTCATATTTCATATCGTACTGCTTGGAAAAACTGTTTTTTCATCTTAAAAGAGATGGGGAATAAAAATAAATTTTGTAGATTTTAAACAGGAAAAATAAGCAGGAGGTGTGCATTGACACAGATTCAGAAATCGCTCATAAGACAAATATTCGAAGGAGCGCCAGGCAATAGTATCAATCTTGCTTTAGGTGAGCCTGATTTTTTAAAGCCGGATTGGTTTATCGAGCTGATAAATTCAAAAATTCTCAACCATTATGCCTATACACCCAATGCCGGATTGCCAGAGGCCAGGGAAGCAGCGATAGAGATTAATGGCTATAACGGCTTTCCCGACGATGTCTGCCTTTTGTGCGGGGCAGAAGAAGGGCTCTTTGCCACAGTGGCTGGTGTCAAACTTTCGGTGGCGCCTGGCAAAACTCAGGTATTAGCGCCTTCACCATATTTTTTAACCTATCCGATGATAAGTCGCCTTTTAGGTTTGGATTATTCCACATATCCAATACCGCCATTTTGCTCTGGCAGTCTGTTGGAAAGCATTCAGGACAAGATCACGGCGAGCACGGCGTTGGTAATTGTCAATTCTCCTGCAAACCCTTCAGGGATAATGGTTTGCAATGATGAGCTTCACGCCATTGAAGAGCTGTGTGAATCCCGCGGCATTTTTCTTCTGGTGGATGAGGTATATCGCTATTTTGGCAATCGAAGCTGTCCCGTGAGCCATCAGTGGGATACAATCGGCAAGTTTACAATCGCGGTCTCTTCTTTGACGAAAGCCTTTGGTCTGCCTGGTTTACGCTTAGGCTGGGCTTTTACAAAAAATGAGGTCATACAACAGATTATTATTGCCCACCAAAGCATTGCGGCTATCAGTCCGGCATTTAGCCAGCAGCTTCTGGCGCTGTTTCCGAAAAATGACTATAAATCCTGGCTGGACGCCAATCGTGAAAAGACCATTTCTAACCGAGAAAATATTATGTTATTGATGGATGATGCCGGAATTGAATACGTTCGCCCAGAAGGCGCTTTTTACTCTTTGCTGAAAATCCCAGACGCCGTGATGGAAAAAATGGATGATGTAGCTTTTGCATTTCATCTGAAAGAACAGCATCAGATTTTGACAGTGCCTGGCTCTGCTTTTGGAGAGTATAGTAAAGGACATCTTCGCCTCAGTTTTGGGGGAAATGCCAGTACTTTTCCGGAAGCCATCCAAAGAATCAGAAGTGGTATTGATTCTGTTTTGCAAAAAAAAGAGCAATTTTTGAAAATTTAATAAGAAAAATCTTTAGGATACAAATCCCGATATTGTAAATTCACCACCGTATGCAAAAAGGAGATACTAATTGAGTACAGAGCGATATGGTTTACTGACGCAGGTTAAGGAATTCAGCCAAGCATTCTGGATGCTGAATCTAATGGAGATGATGGAGCGTCTTGCTTATTATGGTGTCCGGGTTGTGATTCCGATCTATATTGCTCAGGCAGATGAGATTGGCGGACTTCATTTTACGCAGATAGAAAAAGGAACGATTTTTATGTGGTGGGCTATCGTTCAGTCACTCACACCAATGCTTAGCGGCGGTTTTGCAGACCGCTACGGCTACAAAAAAACCATTGTCTTTTCCATCACAATCAAAATAATCGGATATCTTTTGTTGGCGACTCAGCGCAGCTTTTATCCGTTTCTTTTCGGTGCGATGACCCTGGCTTTTGGAACCGCTACTTTTAAGCCGGCGATTCAGGGCAGCCTGGTACAGAC
>DSDE01000047.1 GCA_011049095.1 Fidelibacterota bacterium | reverse complement strand
GTCTTACCTCTTAGCTGTTCATTCCGCCAACAGTGACGGAAGAGATTTTACATGTGGGAATACCTTGGCTCACCGGAACACCCTGTCCATCTTTGCCGCAGGTCCAGCCGCCTTCCGAAAGTTTCAGATCATCGGCGACCATGACAATTTTCGTAAGGACGTCGGGGCCATTGCCGATGATATTCACATCTTTCACCGGTTTGGTCAGCTTGCCATCTTCAATAAGGTAGCCGCTTTTTACATAAAAAGTAAAATCTCCGGCGCCGATATTGACTTCGCCATTAGTAAATTGGTCGGCATAGATGCCTTTTTTTACGCTGGCGATGATTTCTTCCGGTGTGTGGGGACCATTCTCCATATAGGTATTACGCATTCTGGGCAGTGGCTTATGGCGAAAAGATTCACGACGGCCGTTTCCAGTGGGCTTCACGCCGTAATGCTTGGCGCTGATGCGATCGTGAATATAGCTCACCATTTTGCCATTGTCCACGAGGACAGTACGCTGACCGGGAACACCCTCGTCATCCACATTGATGGAGCCGCGGATATTTTTATTCATCGCATTATCAACGATAGTGACGAAGGGCTCGGCAATCATCTTGCCAATTTTATCGCTATAGATGGAGATACCCTTGCGATTAAAATCGGCTTCCATACCATGACCGATGGCTTCGTGGAGCAAAATGCCGCTGCTGCCGGCTGCTAAAACTACCGGCATCTCGCCGGCAGGGGCATTGACTGCGTCGAAAAGGGCCGTTGTACGGCGAACAGTCTCTTTCGCCAAGGTCTCCAGCTTTTCTTCAGTGTAGAAACGAATATCGCTGCGGAGTGAGTAATTGTGGAAATTATTCTCACGGCGGCCATTTTGAACAGCCACCACAGAAGCGCCAAGACGGGTCATAGGCTGATAATCTTCAGCAATGATACCCTCGCTATTGGCATAGAGCAGATAGCGTTCGTCATCACTGATGTTAACATTGGCTTTGCTAACGCGGCTGTCAAGGCTGTATATCATTGTATCCACTTTTTTAATGAGGCTGATCCGCTGATCAATGCCAGCATCCTCCCAGCGCGTCTCGATAGGATAAAAATCGCTGTTTTTCTGGATCTCAAATCCCACGGAAATGTTTTTGCTGCTTCCAATAGCAATATTGGCAGCGGTATTGGCCACCCGCAGCATCGTTTCAGGCGTCAGCTCCTCTGTAAAGCTGTAGCCAGTCTGATCGCCTTTTAAAACCCGCACCCCCATACCGAGGGTTACATTGCTTGAAGCGCGGCTCACCAGACTGTCTTCAATACTGATATTATTGCTGCGGCTAAACTCAAAATAGATATCAGCAAAATCTCCGCCCTTTGACATTGCGGCCTGCAGAATCTTTTTCAGCATGGCATCATCAACGCCAAAGCGGTCAAATACCAGCGCCGTGGCTTCCCGAAATTTGGCTTTGTCATTTGTCATACAGCCCTGCAAAATAAAGGGCACCGAGGCATAGGCTACTACAGCGCCACTCTTTTTCAGAAACTCTCTGCGACTTACTCTTTCCATTTATATTCTCCTGTTTTTTTTGGCCTGTGTATCTTCTCACGTTAAAAGTTATAACAATTACACAGACGAATATCAATCTTTTTTGACAAAACCACAATTTTCACATTTTCCATCTGACATTGTGGTGAAATCGAAGGGATAGGGATCAGCAATTTTTATCTCTTCTTTGCATCGATTAGACAGAGGGAAAGAAATCAGTGAAAGTTGTCTAATATTTTTTTGCTTATGAAAAAGTAAAAATAGTCTAAAATTGGCGGTAATATTCCAGGTTGAGGCCAATAACAGCGCCGAGATTTCTGGCTTCGCTGAAAAGGGGTGAATAGAAAGCCCGCAGGGTAATCCGTTGATTTGGATATTCAAAACCATACAAATTAGGAAAAAAATGGACCTGCTGCCCAGAAATGGTTTCTGCGGTTTTCTAAATCATAGCGATAATCGGGTCCATAATGGATTGATAAACCGGCTTCAGGCCCCCAAACCCTTTTCTTTGTGCGGGTTTCAAAAGTCAGTTCTGGCTCAAATTGCAGCATTCCAAAAGCCTGGCTAAATAGAACCGGCCGCATAAGCGGTAGATTAAAGACGATTGTTT